>CAYTMY010000131.1:0-4680 GCA_964439075.1 uncultured Lachnospiraceae bacterium
TAAAAGACGACGGCTGCGGTATTCTCCCCGAGGATATCCATTTAGCTTTTTTGCGTAATTCCACAAGCAAAATTACAGACAATATCGATAAAATAACGACATTGGGGTTCAGAGGTGAGGCTCTGGCAAGCATATCTTTTGTTTCCAAGATAGAACTTATTACAAAAACAAAAGATAATGCGACCGCTAAAAAATGTACAATTTATTCGTCGGAAATATTATCCACAACAGATATATCACATACAGACGGTACGGAAATTACAATATACGATCTTTTTTATAATTTACCGGTAAGAGCCAAACATCTGCGTGATGAGCAAAGCGAGACTTTGGAAATGATTGCTGTAGCAGAAAATATCGCACTCTCTCATCCGGAAATTTCGTTCATGCTTATATGTGATAAAAAACAGCTCTTTTCGACTCCTGGCAATGGGCGAATATATGATACGGTATATTCGGTATTCGGAAAAAAAACAGCGGAACGCTTTATGCCGTTTAATTACAAAAACGATCCTTTGTTAATAGAAGGCATGCTTAGTTCTCCTAATCACACAAACGAACGTTCACAGATAAGAACTGCTTTTGTCAATGGAAGATATGTAAAAATGCCGGGATTAAACAAAAGCATAGACACCGTGTATGATGAACTTTTTGCGAGAAAAAGAGCGGAATTCATCCTTTATATTACACTACCTGAACATATGATAGACGTAAATGTGCATCCTTCTAAATTGAGTATAAAATTTTATAATGAGTCGCTCATTTCCTTGTTGCTTCGCCAGGGTATCCGTGATTTTTTAAAGAACAATTATATATTAAAGGAAGAAAAGCCGAAAGTCGAAATAAATGAGATTGTATATACTTCCGATAATACTTCAGAGTATATTGACCGAGTTGCAGAAGAATCCACAAAGTATATTGATCCCAAAACGGAGCAATTAACACTCCAAAGGAATCCCATCGGTGCAACCGGAAATGAATCCTGCACGATGTCCCAAACGATTTCTTCAACATTCAAAAGTTTCGAAAAAGATAACATCCATCCTGCGGAAAATAAAAATTTAATAAGTAAGGATATCTTTACAGAGCTTTCGGAAGCTAAATTTATGGGTAATGCATTTGGCGTATACGCTTTGATAGAGTATAAAGATGATCTCTATGCTATAGACACTCACGCTGCGCATGAACGAGTGCTATATGAAAATTATCTGTCGTCGTTTAATGAAAGCAAATTGATAAAACAGGATATGATGATTCCCGCAGTAGTTAGTCTAACGCCCAAATTATACAATGCAGCCCTTAACAACATAGATGTCTTTGATTCAATAGGCTTTGAAATTGCCGATTTCGCCGATAACAGTATCATTATCAGAAGCATTCCTCATTATTTTTCTTCTGACGATATAATATCGATATTTAATAAATTAATGGAAAAGATAGTCGATAATACTTCTGTAGAATCTGTCAAAACCAGAAATGAGGCTTTGATAAAAATTGCCTGCCATAATGCGGTAAGAGGTAATGAAGACATTTCTTTGCCGGAAACCAAAGCATTATTAAAAGATTTGTATTTATGTGATTTTCCGTACGCATGTCCTCATGGCAGACCGACGATAGGTAAAATCAACAAAAGGTTTTTTATGAAGGTATTTGAAAGGATAAGATGAATTATAACGGTAATGTCATTGTAATAGCGGGTCCTACAGCGTGCGGGAAAACCGCGCTTGCAATGGAAGTGGCAAAACTTATGAATTGTGATATAGTATCGGTCGACTCTGTCCAATGCTATAAATATTTTGATATCGGCTCTGCAAAACCGACTCGTGAAATGCTCAGGCAAGTAAAACATTATATGATTGATGAGTACTCACCGGAGCAAGAAGTAAATGTTTATGATTATTCCCAAAAAGCGGTTGATTATATAAGAAATATTCTAGCCGAAGGCAAAAGTGCTGTTTTGTGTGGTGGCAGTGGGCTTTATATAGACAGTATTGTTTACGATTCTTACAACTTTAACGCTACGGAAGACGAAAGTTATAGAATTGAGTTGTGCAAAGAAGCCGATACCTTCGGAGCTGCATATCTGTATGATAAATTACTTAGTATAGACCCTGAATATGCAGCAAAAACTCATAAAAACAACGTTAAACGAGTGATACGTGCATTGGAATACTATCATGTGTCAAATAAAAAAATGAGTGATAACGTACAAGAAAAGCATTTTCGCTTTCCCAAAACTTATTACTTTGCACTGAATAGCGAAAGAAATGAATTATATAAACGTATAGATGAGAGAGTAGATGAGATGTTGCAAAACGGCATGAAAGAAGAAACGCAATATCTCTACGATAAGTATTATAAAACAAACTGCGGGGTTTTTAATTCTATCGGATATAAAGAATTCGTAGACGTATTTGCAGGCAGGATGAGCATTGAACAGGCCGTAAACTTGATAAAACAACATTCCAGAAATTATGCAAAGAGACAATATACATGGTTTAGGGCTAATCAAGATATTATTTGGCTTGAGCCCTCGGAATTCACAACAGAGGAATTGGCGCTAAAAATAAAAGAGGTAATTGAAAAATGAGCATTCAGATAAAAGAAATAATAGAAGAATGTGAAGGGCAGATATCGAAGATTTTTAAAAAGACTGAAAGAAATGCATACTATAGTCAACAAAAAGTATTGGATGCAATGCAAAAAAATCGTCTTGCGGAACGCCATTTTGTCAAGTCGACCGGATACGGTTATAATGACGACGGCAGAGATGTTTGCGAAAAAATATATGCCGATGTTATGGGTGCCCAAAGGGCTATAGTACGCCCTCAAATAGTATCGGGAACGCATGCGATTTCCCTGTGTTTGTATTCACTGCTTCGTCCCGGAGATAATTTTCTTTCCATTACATCACGCCCGTATGATACGATATATGCCAATATAAAAAGTACAGATAAGAATGGTCTGTACGGTACTCTTGATGAGTTTGATATCAGCTACAGAGAAATGGATTATGACTTTGAAAATTCAACCAATATAGATAATTTAAGAAGCTTGATAGATGAAAGAACCAAGGTAGTTTTCATGCAGCGCTCCACAGGTTATTCGACGCGTAAAGCGTTAAGTATAGAAAAAATAAAGAAAGCCATAAATGTCGTTCGCAACATAAAAAAAGATATAATTATAGTGGTAGACAACTGTTATGGTGAATTTATAGAAACAAAGGAACCTTGCGAAGTTGGGGCCGATATAATAGCGGGTTCTTTAATAAAAAATCCGGGCGGAGGTCTCGCTCAAACCGGCGGATATATCGCAGGAAAAGATAAATACGTAACTGCTGCTGCTGCACGCTTGACCGCTCCATCGATTGCTTTTGAAGTCGGAGCCAATATGGATATGATACGTTCTTATCTTCAAGGATTGTTCATTGCTCCAAGTGTTGTTGCCGGTGCTCTTAAGGGCGCAATATTGACATCTAAAGTAATGGAAGAAATGGGTTTTAAAGTATTTCCGCGTTACGATGATGAAAGAAGCGATATCATTCAGGCTATTGAACTTGGTAATAGGGAAAAAGTAGTTAAATATTGTAAGGCAATACAATCTTGCTCACCGGTCGATTCATTTGTTGATCCCGAACCATGGGATATGCCCGGCTATGATGAAGAGATTGTTATGGCTGCGGGCAATTTTATTCAAGGGTCATCGATTGAATTGAGCGCCGATTCTCCTATGAGAGAACCTTATATAGTTTATCAACAAGGCGGATTGACATACGAACATGTTAAAATAGCGTTGAATAAAGCCGCATCATCAATAAAATAACACATACGTTTAATAAATATGTGTTATTATTAGATGCTACATCTTTCTTATTACTCCAATAACTTTGCCCAAAATCTGTACGTTTTTAGAATATATCGGAGCCATCATTGGATTTTCGGGCTGGAGACGAATGGTGGTGGCTTCTTTATAAAATGTCTTCACGGTTGCTTCATCTTCTATTAGAGCAACCACTATCTCACCGTCTTTTGCAACATTTTGTTTTTTGACTATTACATAATCACCGTCAAGAATGCCGGCATTTATCATACTGCTGCCTTGGATGGTAAGCATAAAACATTCCGAATTATTAACAAATGAAGAGGGAAGAGGGAAGTATTCATCATACTCCTCTTGAGCCAAAATAGGTTCTCCTGCCGCAACTTTACCTAATATAGGTACATCAATGGTTTCTTGGCGCGCCACAAAAGGATTTGCTCGAACAACTTCCATGGCTCTCGGTTTCAATGGATCGCGCTTCAAGTATCCTTTTTTTTCCAAATTATTGAGCTGATGATGTACTGAGGATGTAGACGTCAATCCGACAGATGAGCATATTTCTCTTACAGAAGGCGGATAACCGTGTTTTAATAACTCTTCTTTAATATATTCTAATATTGCATATTGAACGCCGGTAAGATCCTCGTACATAAAAGAACCTCATTTCTCAATCTTTTGACATGATTATACTATAAATACAAATACTTGTCAAATATTTGTTCTAATATATTGACAAATATTCAAATGAATAGTACACTTGTTCTAAACATACGTTCGAATTGAGGGTGTATTATGAAAAAGCGTTCGATAAAAATCAAAGTTAAATCTCTTAAGAAAGCATTATCATTTTTATTTGTAATA
>CAYTMY010000132.1:0-4555 GCA_964439075.1 uncultured Lachnospiraceae bacterium
GCAGCCAATATTTTGATTTGGTGAGCCTGTTGCATTTACAGAACAGCGCCTTCTTTTCCGTGCTTTTGGGCGCTACCTTCGATATAAAGGATATTATATGTTATGCGGCGGGGTGTTTGGTTATATATGCGTGGGAAAAATCAAATGGACGCAAACAGATATAGCAGTCTGCGTAAGGACTATATCTGAACCTTACATAAAAATTTTCGGGCAAAACAAAAGACCCGTTCTCTTTAATAATTAAGAGAGCGGGTCTTGATTTTAACGGAAATACTCAAAACATCTCCCGAGTTTTTTTCATCCTTTCGGTCACCTTCACACCAAAGGGGCAGCGCTCTTCGCATGCGCCGCATTCAATACAGTCCGATGCGTTTGCTTTAAGCTGTTCGTAGTGCGCTCTTACGCTCGGTGGAACGCTCGGCTGCATTGAGGCAAGGTCGTACAGCTTATTCACCATGGCGATATCGATCTGTTCGGGACAGGGGGAGCAGTGACCGCAGTAGGTGCATTGACCTCTGTAGGCATGGTGCGGAGCCTTTGCAAGTACGTCGGCGTAGTTTTTCTCTTCGTCTGACGCGTTTTCGTAATGTACCGCTTCATCCACGTGTTCGGGAGTGTCGTAGCCCGCCATTACGCTTGCGACCGCGGGGCGCGTGAGAGCGTAGTGCAGGCACTGCACGGGAGTAAGCGCGACTCCGAAAGGCGAAGCTTCGTTGCTGAAAAGCCTGCCGCCCGCGTAAGGCTTCATTACGGTTATGCCGATATTTTTTTGCTCACACAGTTTGTAAAGCTCTGCTCGCACAGGGTCGATACCGCCGAGATGCTCCTCGTAGCTATCCTCAAAGTATTTGTTTATATCCTCGCTCGGAGGAAGCAGGTCGAAGGCGGGGTTTATGCTGAAAAGTATCATTTCGACTTCTCCGCTCAGGGCTGCTTTTTTTGCGATTATCGGGTTGTGAGTGCTCAGCCCCACGTGGCGGATAATACCCTTTTGTTTCAGCTCGCGGACGTATTCGATATATTCGCCCTTCATTATGCGCTCATACTCTTCGGCTTCATCCACAAAGTGTATCATGCCGAGGTCTATGTAGTCGGTACCCAGTCGTGTGAGAAGGTCGGAAAAAGCTTCCTTGACCTTTGAGAGCTCGCGGGTGCGAACGTACTGTCCGTCCTGCCATGTGGAACCTATATGCCCCTGTATTATCCATTTATCTCTCTTGCCCTTTATCGCCGCGCCCAAATTTGTGCGCACGTTCGGTTCCGACATCCAGCAGTCGAGAATATTTATGCCATGTTCCTCACAGCGGCGAACCACCGCCTCAACTTCCTCTGTGCTGTGCCTCTGCATCCATTCTCCGCCAAAGCCTATTTCGCTCACGCTAAGACCCGTGGAGCCCAATTCTCTGTATTTCATTTTGACCTCTTTTAGATTTGATTTTTACGTTCATTCTCATAACGCACCTCTGATATTTTTCGCGCGTCATAAACGATATATTTTATAGTACATCATGAAGCCCGCTTTAAGTCAAGAGGTTTGGCAGGCGTATATAAAGATTTATCCGCTCGCGGGTTTTTACGAATTTCCCAAAGTGATTATCTTATGTTATGATAATGTATATAAAACATTGAACACGAAGGAGGCGAAGCGGCGCTATGAGGATAAAAGAAAGCTTAAAGCAGCTGAGACTTAAAAATTTTATTCTGCTCACACTTGCGGGGGCGGTAAACGCCGTCGGTGTGACGATATTCCTTGCTCCCGTCAAACTGTACGACAGCGGTATTTCGGGCACTTCGATGCTGCTTGCGCAGCTCACCCCCGAATATTTGTCGCTGTCTGTATTTCTCATCGTGCTGAATATTCCGTTGTTTTTATACGGACTTAAAAAACAGGGCGCCGCGTTTACCCTGTACGCAATTTATACCGTCGTCATATATTCGCTCTGCGCGTGGCTTATTACGGATATACTTCCCATTGACGTGAGTATTGCCTCTCCGCTTGCGGGCTCCGACCTTCTGCTTTGCGCGCTGTTCGGCGGGCTGATATCGGGCATCGGCAGCGGGCTTGCCATACGTTTCGGCGGCGCTATGGACGGTATAGAGGTGCTCAGCGTTATCTTTGCCAAAAGAATGGGGATATCGGTCGGCACGTTCGTTATGATATACAACGTAGTCCTGTATATTTGCTGTGGCTTTGCGATAAACAGCTGGATATTGCCGCTTTACTCTATTGTGACATATATGGCGGCGCTCAAAACAATAGATTACATTGTCGAGGGAATAGACCGCTCCAAGGCGGCGCTTATAGTCACGGCGCATCCCGAGCAGGTTTGCAGGGCGCTGTCCGATACGTTTGAGCACGGCATGACCGTCATGGACGCCAAGGGCTACTATTCCGATTCTCCCAAAAGCATAGTGTATTTTGTAGTAAACAGGTTTCAGCTGGGAAAAATGAAGGATATAGTTCACGAAATAGACCCCTGTGCGTATATTTCGGTGTGTGAAATAGCGGATATTTATGCGGCTAATCGGGAGAGGGTGTAGGTCGAATCAGCTTATTAATAAAAATCGACAGGTTATAACATAACCTGTCGATTTATTTTTTTAGTATAAAACTCATTTTCTACCAACTCGGTCTCTTACTCTTCATATCGATTATATCGCCCATATCCACCGCGGGAAGTATCTGGCAGCTGAGCGTGGTTTTTGACTTTGAAGGAGTTTTATAAAACTTCTTTTGTATACGGTCTATTACTATATTGCAGTTTTCACGGTTGATGTTCGGCAGCATTACAAGAAACTGTGAGGGAGAATATCTCGTATAGATATCGCCGCGCCTCATTGAAGAATCCGCTGCGCTCAGAAAGCTGTCGCAGGCTTGTGTCAATTCAGCGCCGCGCTTGAGTTCATTTCCTTGTTTGTCGCGCAGAGTACATAAAAGAAGATACACCGATTGCCCCGTACGTTCGAAATTGCGCACTATATAACGGAAGGTGCTTGCAAATG
Organism: uncultured Lachnospiraceae bacterium; assembly: GCA_964439075.1. GTDB lineage: Bacteria > Bacillota > Clostridia > Eubacteriales > Anaerofustaceae > CAYTMY01. The sequence continues at coordinate 3,004 of CAYTMY010000132.1, forward strand.
ATTCCAGATTGCAATAGTAGGCTCCGTCACCGCTTGTTTTTTCGCTTATATTGTCGCGGGCCTCATCAATGGAGGCGGTCTGCATTATTATATTTTCGGAGATGTTGTTGTAGGCAATCCTCAGCTCCTCCGAGGGGTTTACTCCGAGTTCGCTGCGCAGCATATCACAAACATTATTATATTCCTCAACGGCCTGCTCGTACTGACCGAGCTTGGTGAGGCAGTTTATCCTCTTTGCATGCAGAGATTCTTCATAAGGGTACATGTATACGGCTCTGTTCAGTTCATCGAGCAGCATCTCCTGCGAAGAGCGGTGCGAGAGAATGGCATAGGCTTTTCTCAGCGTATAAATATAATCTTTTTGAAAGCGTACCGCCGCTCCCACAGCCCACATTTCGGCGGATTGTTTGGGAAGGAAATCGCCCTTGTACAAGGCTATCGCTTCCATGCAATCTGCAAGGCATTCATCGCTTTTTACATTGCATTCTCTTATTTTTGAGATAAGAGTGCAGAAGTTTTCGAAGTCGATGTTGTAGTTTATTTCGTTAGATAGGGAATAACTTCCTTTTTTGAAGGATATTATACAACAACCATTTGCCTGAGGGACGTCAAACATTTTTCTGAGACGGTAAACGATGTTTTTGAGCACGTTATAAGGGTTTTCGCTTTCGCCTGACAACTGCAATACATTTATAAGTTCCTCCTGCGTAAGGCAGCGGTCTTTATTGTAAAGCAGATAAGCCAAAAGTGCAGTCGCCTTGGTGTTGCGAGAGCTTTCGTTTACTATGACGTTATTTTCTATGGCGACATGGAATCTGCCGAACATTTCCACTTGAAGAGTGAACATGGCTGCTCCTTTCGTAGGGTATGAGATATAAAAAGATAAGGCATTATATCACAAAAGAGTGCTGAATTATAACGTAAAAGCGTTCTGTATTTTATTTTTACATTAATTCGTGATATTTTTTTATTAATAAATCAATTACTGTACGTACAAATGCACAGTGAAACATGTATACTGCCCTCGTAAGGTAAAGCTGCGGTAACATCTCCGCAAAATCAAGACTTTACCGGATAGAGGTAGAATATGAAATATTTCGGAGAAGCATTTGGATTTGATTCGGAGGGCAACATAGACGATTACTTGAGGGAGATGGGATTTTATCTCATAACGGAGGTAGTGAACAAGGACTATGTTCAGGAGGCTTACGGTAAAAAATACGCATAGTCTAACGATACGCATTGTGGTATAATATAAAAAAAATCCGCAACGCGGAGGGCACAATGAAAAGCACTTCGGAAAGTAAATACAGAATATTGCTGCTCATGCGTATCCTCCTTGAGAATACGGATGAGCAGCATCCCATGGGCGTCGCTCAAATGGCGGACAAGCTCGCCTCTTTGGGTATAGAAGCAGAACGGCGCACACTATACGACGATATTCAAACTCTCGAACGCTTTGGGCTCGATATCGTTCACAGAAAAGACAAAACTTACGGCTATTTTGTGGGCGAGCGCAGTTTTGAACTTGCGGAGCTGAAGCTGCTTGCCG
>CAYTMY010000133.1:0-4516 GCA_964439075.1 uncultured Lachnospiraceae bacterium
TTCTGTAGAAGTATTTTTAGCTAATGCTTCAAGTTTTGTAATGCTTAACCCTTCCTTTGCCAAATCTCCCGTAAGAACCATATCGTAATCGGTCAGTTTCACTCCTCTTGCCTTAATATGCGCTAAAACAGTATCAGCCGCAGCTGCCGCCATGGCAGCTCCCATATCAAAAGGATCGTGTTCCTGCATGTCAAGAACTCTACCGCTCGTAAATGATGTGATATACGGACCGATTCCGTCTTCACTTATTAAAGCACAACCACAACCTGTGACGGTTCTCTGAGATGTTATAGGGTTCTGACTACCAAGCTCCAGCGGGGAACGGTATTGACGCTCTGATGTGCTGAAGTGACTGGAAGCAGAAACTAAAGCATTTTTAGAACAACCGCTTTCTATCCCGCAACATGCTATTTGAAGACCCGAGGAAAATGTCGAACATGCATTGTATACGCCCCAAAAAGGAATATCAAACGTCTTTGCCGTAAATGCAGTAGCCGTTATTTGATCTAAAAGATCTCCACCTATAAGGATATCAATGTCTTTTTCTTCCATTCCCTTTTTTGTCATAGCCAGTTCAATACATTTTCTTAGCATTAAACCTTCGGCTTTTTCATAGCTGCCTTGATTAAGAAGGTCGTCGTTTAAACAGATATCAAAATACTTACCCAACGGTCCCTGCATTTCATAAGGGCCCACTACAGAGGAAGTTGATGCAATAGCTATATTTTTTTCAAGCAAAACAGTTTGACGTCCGATTTTTTTAGCCATTTTTACCTCACATAAAAACTGTAATTATATAATAAATCAATCCAACTACCCACGCCGTCACCGTACCATATACAATAACAGGACCTGCGATGTTGAACATCTTTGCGCCTATACCGAATACCGGACCTTCGCTTTTAAACTCCATCGCAGATGCCACAACAGAATTAGCAAAACCTGTTATGGGAACAATAGAGCCTGCACCCGCAACTCTGCCGATTTTATCATATACACCTATTGAAGTGAGCAGAGAGCCCAAAAACACAAGGATAATAGTTGTTAACGTTGAAGCATCGTCTTTAGCAATTCCGCTGTTGTTGATGAAATCCGAAATTAACTGCCCTATCGTACAAATAGTCCCACCAACCAAGAACGCCGCAACAGCATTTTTTACATACGGTGGTTTCGGCTTGTTTTTTTCTTTTGCCTTTTGAAAACTTTTTTCCAGTTGTCTTTTATCGTTCATATTCTTCTCCACAAAAATAAGACATTTTATTATGTCTTATTTTTAGCCGTATTTTAAATTATATTCTTAATAGCCTTCGTTTCTCATTTCCTGCAGAATTTTTTTCTCTGTTCTTGATATTTGCACCTGTGAAACACCCATGATTTTGGCAACTTCACTTTGCGTCATATTCTTAAAAAACCTTAGGACTATTATTTGCCTTTTTTGTTTATCTAATCTTAAAATAGCATTTTTCAAATCAATCAATTCAATTATTTTATCGGTTTCATCTTTATCATCGCAAATAAAATCTTCATTTGTTTTGCTGCCATTATCATCATTGAAAGCTTTTGCATATATGTATTCGGGAGAACTGCACGCTTGTATGGCCATACACACATCTTCATAATCTTCATTTATGTTCTTTGCAATGACATACAAACCGGGGCTATCAGTATCCGAATTATTTAAACGACTTTGTTCTTGTTTGACCTTTAAATAAATACTTTTCAGCTTTCTGTTGACTTTTATTAATCCATCATCTCTAAAATGTCTCTTGAGTTCGCCGTTTATAATATAAACAGCGTATGTGGAAAATTTAGTATTATATGTAAAATCAAACCTTTTGATTGCTTTTATCAGTCCGATCACGCCGATTTGAAATAAATCATCTGCAGATTCTTTAGCGTAATAATACTTTTTTATGAGACTGGTAACCAAAGGCATATTTTTTCTGACCAAAATATCCAAAGCTTCTTTATCGTTTTGCTGCGCTCTTATGATAAGTTCTTCCGAATAATATTCGACATCAGCTGTTTCAATATAATTCATCGCACAGGCACATAGCTTCTATTTTTTTTGTCATAATTACCGTCGTGCCGAAAGATTTAGAAGATATGACCTCCATAGTGTCCATAAAACTTTCCATTATAGTAAAACCCATTCCGGAATGCTCCATATCGGGCTTAGAAGTGAAAAGAGGTTCTTTTGCTTTAGTTATATCGTCTATCCCCTTGCCTTTATCGCTTATTTTCACTGTAAGAAGATCTTCCTCTATCACTGCGGTCACCTCGACACAACCTTCTTCATTTTCGTAGCCATGTATTATGGCATTGGTAACCGCTTCGGATATACTGGTTTTTATATCCGCCAAATCGTTTAAAGAAGGATTCAACGGAGCCACAAACGCAGCTATACCATTTCGCGCCAGCAATTCATTTTCAGAGACACTTTTGAACTTTAAATTCATATAATTATTCATACAAAACCGCCATTCCATTATATTAAAACCATATTTTGCAAACTATCGAAAGCTTCTTCTTCCGTACTGCTGCAAGAGAACAAATGCAAAACACCTGACATCTTCAATATCCTTTTTATATTATTATCCTCCAGTATCAAACAAGCTTTTCCGCCTCGCTGTTTTATTTGTTTATATCTGCCTATAAGCAGTCCGACTCCCGATGAATCCATAAAATTTACTTTCGACATATCAAATATGATATTTTCCACATCTTTTCGATATAGAAGATAATCCATTTTTTCTTTAATTTTATTTGCCGCACAATCATCCAATTCACCATTTAGCCTTACAACAATTGTATTATCTTTTATTTCTGCCTTAAAATCCATGCTCGCCTCTCTTTTTATATTTTAAACAGCTTGCGCTGCCCTGCTTTTTTCATATTCGTAAGACGTTCTCTTATCTCTACCAGTTCGTAAGTCTTTTCTTTAAGCTTAGCCTTCAATATTTCATTTTCCTTTTGCAATTCATTTTTTTCTCTGTAACTTCCCATTTCCTTAATATCACTTATTTCATCCCGCAGCTTCGAGAGCATATCGTATAATTGCGAAACATCCGCAGTACGGTTATATTCATGGTTTGAAGACTCGTTATCCGACATATTCATTGCATCTGTATCGTACGATGAGTTCTGCACTCTTTGCGAATTCAAAACGGCTTTAATTTGAGTATTTGTGTAGCCGTCATTCTTAAGTTTATCGATATACCTGAATTTTTCGAGTTCAAGCGAAGTGTATATTCTTCTGTTTGAAGAATTCCTGGGGATATCCAGCGAAAATTCACTCTCATAGAAACGCAAATATGATTTATTACAATTGAGCAGTTCGGCCGCTTGTCCGATATAAATACCCTCATCCAAAATAAAAACCCCTGAAGTAATTTCAGGGGTAAATATACCATTTTAAGTATGAGAAATAGCATGAAAGCTGTCAAGCGTACATTTTATTTCACACTTACTATCTCAATGTTTTTCATTGTGGCGTCAATCAGAGTTTCTACTTTCAGCTTTTGCTCTTCAACGAGAACCTTTGACAGTATTGGCTTTGTTTGCGGATGTTTTGGCACAAAAATCGTACAACAGTCTTCATACGGCTCTATGGATATGTTATATGTATCTATATGCTGAGCATGTCTGATTATTTCATTTTTATCCATTGCTATTACAGGACGCAATATTGGAACATTTACAGCGCTGTCGGTACATATAATGCTCTCCGTCGTTTGCGAGGCAACCTGCCCCAAACTTTCTCCCGTAACGAGCATTTGCAGGCTATTCTCTTCACAAAAACGCTCTGCGCATTTAAGCATAAATCTTCTCAAAATTACCGTAAGGTAAGTTTCGTTGCATTTTTTTATGATATCTTGCTGTATTTCGGTCAATGAAATCATAGCTATGTCGATTCCGTTATTATAACAAGCAAGCTTTTTGCCTATATCTATCACTTTTTGTTTTGCGTTTAAGCTTGTAAACGGATATGAATGAAAATGAATACCTGTTATTTTCATACCGCGTTTGGCTATCAAGTAGGCAGCTACAGGGCTATCTATACCGCCCGATAACAACACGCCGCCTTTACCACTCGTTCCCGAAGGCAAACCGCTTTCACCGCAAATATTTTCGTATGTTATATACGCAGTTTCTCGTATTTCAACTTCAAGCAATATATCGGGATTATGCACGTCGACCTTTAATCTATCTGTGTTATTTAAAATATGAGCGCCTACTTCACGTGCGATTTCGGGCGATGTAAGCGGATATTGTTTATCTGCTCTTCTCGCTTCTATCTTAAATGTTCCCCCATCAAATTTCTCAATCAATTCAAGCGCGACGTTTTTTATATTATCAAAAGACTTGTCGGTTTTAACTGCGCAAGTGATATACACTATTCCGAAAACCTTTTTCAACCGCTCAATTATTTCCTGCTGTTCATCGGCGCCAATATTCTCAATGCTTATTCTTCCTTGAATTTTGGTTATTTTAAGATCGGTATATATATGTAATG
>CAYTMY010000134.1:0-2663 GCA_964439075.1 uncultured Lachnospiraceae bacterium
GTGGTTGCAGGTATACGAACCCCCGAGCCTATATTGAGGCTTCAGCAGGATATGCCTGAAATATATGAACAATTCATCAAAATCACCCAAATACTAGAGCAGCACTATACGGATATGCAGGATATGGAGTTTACTATAGAAGAGAATAAACTCTATATGCTTCAGACGCGTGCAGGTAAAAGAACGGCAAAAGCAGCTTTGAAAATAGCTGTGGATATGGTAAATGAAGGTCTTATCGATAAAGAAACGGCTATTATGAGAGTTGACGCAAGTTCGCTTAACCAGTTGCTTTATCCCACGTTTGATGACAAGGCCCTTAAGAGCGCCACTCCCATAGCCACGGGTCTTCCCGCGTCTCCCGGAGCAGCGGTAGGCAAAGTATATTTCACGGCGGAAAGCGCAAAAGAACATGCGGCAAATAAGGAAGATGTAATACTGGTGCGCAAAGAAACCTCTCCCGAAGATATTGAGGGTATGCACAGCTCAAACGGTATACTTACAGCACGCGGCGGCATGACGTCACACGCGGCGGTCGTTGCGCGCGGTATGGGTAAATGCTGTGTTGCCGGCTGTGGAGACATTAGAGTAAACGAAGAGGAAAAATATTTCCTTGTCGGAGATTTGAAAATAAACGAAGGCGATTTCATTTCACTGAACGGTACCACGGGTAATGTCTATAACGGTGTTATAGACAGAAAAGACGCAGACCTTTCCGGCGATTTCGGTACTATAATGCAATGGGCAGATGAAATCAGAAGAATGGAGATACGCACAAATGCCGACACTCCAACGGATGCAAAGACGGCAATTTCATTTGGCGCCCAGGGCGTGGGACTTTGCAGAACAGAGCACATGTTTTTTGAAAAGAGCAGGATACTTGAAGTAAGAAAAATGATTTGTGCAGACTCTTTGAGCAAGAGAAAAGAAGCCCTTGCGAAAATACTGCCCATGCAGAAGGAAGATTTTGTTCAAATATACAGAGCAATGGAGGGCAAGCCTGTAACAGTACGTCTTCTCGACCCGCCGCTGCACGAATTTCTCCCTCAAAACGAAGAGGATATCCGTCAGATAGCCAGTGAACTCGGTATCACGATGGATAAGCTTGAATCAAGAATAAACGAACTTCATGAATTCAATCCGATGCTTGGACACAGAGGATGCCGTTTATCGATAACATATCCGGAAATAGCCGAAATGCAGACAAGGGCTATCATATCGGCAGCATTGCAGGTCAAAAATGAAGGTATAGAGGTAGACCCCGAAATCATGGTTCCTCTCGCAGGCAATATAAAAGAGCTTGACTATGTTATTAATATCATCAAAGAAACTGCCGAAAAAGTATTTGCAGAAGAAAATGACAAAGTAGACTTTATGACGGGCACGATGATAGAAGTACCCAGAGCGGCTCTTACAAGCGGAGAGATGGCAAAAACAGCACAATTTTTCTCATTCGGCACCAACGACCTTACCCAGATGACGCTCGGTTTCTCCAGAGACGACGCAGGTTCGTTTATAAACGACTATATCGATAAACGTGTATTTGATACGGATCCGTTCCAAACGGTAGATCAGATAGGCGTAGGGAGGCTCGTAAAGCTCTCCGTGAAAGAGGGAAGGGAAGCAAGACCCGACCTTAAATGCGGAGTATGCGGAGAACATGGAGGAGATCCCGCTTCGATTTATTTCTTCGACAGTGTAGGTCTTGATTACGTATCATGTTCGCCTTACAGAGTGCCAATCGCCAGACTTGCAGCCGCGCAAGCTACAATAATAAACAGAAAATAAGAAAACTTGCAACAGCGCGGAGTATGTGCTCCGCGCTGTTAATAAAAAAATATGTTTAATATAGTTTTATATACGCCTCAAATACCGCAAAACACAGGCAATATAGCCAGAACGTGCGCTGTAACGGGTTCAAGACTCCATTTGATAAAGCCTTACGGTTTTGTCATTAACGATAAAACACTCCTTCGTGCAGGGCTTGACTATTGGAGCGAGCTTGAAATATTTGAATACGATGATTTCAATGATTTTATCGATAAAAATAAAAATTGCAATTTATATGTATTAACGTCCAAAGGTGACAAAAACTATAGTGAATGTATTTTTAAAGACGGAGATTTTCTTTTGTTCGGCAGTGAAACATCGGGAGTTCCCGATTCTATCCATAATAAATTTACATCCTTTAGATTGAAAATACCGATGCTTGACAATGAACATGCCCGTTGTTTAAATTTAGGAAATTCAGTCGGGATAGTCTTGTATGAGGCTTTAAGACAGAATGATTTTTTAAATTTAAGTATTTAATAGTTCAATGCATTAATTTACTATTGGAGGTTAGGTATTGTTATACGATACAATTATCATAGGTGCAGGTCCTGCAGGTCTTAGCGCCGCTTTATACTCCGCAAGAGCAGCTCTTAATACACTGGTTTTTGAAAAGAGTACTGTAGGAGGTCTTATCACCCAAACGTCCGAAATAGAGAATTATCCCGGAAGTGAAAAAGAGTCCACGGGCTTTTCTCTAACGCAAAGGATGTATGTTCAGGCAGAAGAAGCCGGAGCAAAATTCTTGTATGATGAAATATCAAAAATAGAAAAAAAAGAAAATATTTTTACACTTACGACAATTTCAGGCAACTCATATATTGCCAAAGCAGTTA
>CAYTMY010000134.1:2673-4496 GCA_964439075.1 uncultured Lachnospiraceae bacterium
TCGGTATAAAGGGCGAAACCGAATTCAGAGGAAGAGGCGTTTCCTATTGCGCTACGTGTGATGCAGGCTTTTTTCGTAACAGGGAAGTAGCTGTCGTAGGCGGAGGAGATACGGCTCTCAAGGAGGCGGATTACCTTACGAGGTTTGCTTCAAAAGTAACGGTTTTTCACAGAAGAAACGAACTGCGTGCATCTGCCGCCGTCAAGAATAAGACAGAGAATAACGATAAAATAGCTATAGTTTACGATACTATAGTGGAAAAAATAAACGGAAGCGATTTCCTTGAGAGCATTACTGTGACAAATAAGATTGCAAATAAATCCTACGACTTTAAGACAGACGGATTGTTTATTTTTGCAGGATATATACCCAATACAAATGCTTTCCGCCAAAATATAGAATGTGATGAAAACGGTTATATTGTTACAAATGAAAGAATGCATACTTCTCAGGTGGGTATATTTGCAGCAGGCGATATCAGAACCACATCTCTAAGACAAGTTGTAACTGCCGCTTCAGACGGTGCCGTTGCGGCAGTGGAGGCAGAAAAATATATTGCCGATGGTATTTGGAAATGAAAATAAAAAAAATAATAGCAGTATTTTTAACGGCGCTTATCATTTTAATGCCATGCGCCTGTTCGAAGCGCTCAGATACTAAAATAGTATTGATAACAGGTGCAGATGGGAAAAAGGGTTCTTATACCGATAAATCCACTTATGAAGCTTTAGAAACATTATCTGAAAAATATGATTTTGAATTGGAAGTAATCGAACCGTCAAAAATTCAGAATTACGAAAAAAAAATCATCGAGATAATGTCCGATACACCTAAACTTGTAATTTATTCTAATCCCTCTTCCGAAACAGAAGCCGTCATTTCAGCAAGGAATTATCCTGACACATACTTTGTTCTTGTCGGAGCAAGCGCAGATATAAATCTCGACGGTGCACAGGATGTAAATAATATATATGCCATTACTTTTTCAAGAACGCAAGCAGGTTTCATTTCGGGTATATATGCGGGAAGCCGCGCACAAAAAAATATTTGTTTTATCGGCGGTAAGGAATATAAATCGCTTGTTGAGTATGAGGCTTCTTTTCGTGCAGGCGTCATGAGTATCGCCTCCGACAGCTCGGTGCAGATTTTGTATTTGGGGGACGATGATTCCGATGAAGCCGTAACGGCAAAACTCAATGAGCAAATCACCGACGATTGTGATATAATATATACCGTAAAAGAATCTAAGGCTGTATATGACTATGCAGAACAAAAAGACATAACCGTTATTGGAGCCGTTTACGATTATTCGTCCGATTATCCATATAAAATGTCTTTCCTTATAAAAAATGACGTTCAGAAGGCAATAAGCATGGCAATAGATGATTATTTCAACGGAACCTTTCAAGGACAAATCAAAATACTCGGTTTTGCCGACGAGGGCTTAACGGAAACATACGCAGACAAGGACGATCCCGCACAAGATATAGTAAGTGTATGGAAAGAACGCATCATTGAAGGAGCATTTCAAATACCTTCCAACAGAAACGAAGCTGATTCCTTTATTATACCGCAGTTTTAATAACAAGTTTTCACAATGAAAACCGGAGTTTTTTATGAAAAAAAAATTATTAACAATTTGCTTGTGCTCTATATTATTTATATCCGGATGCTTTTCGCAGACCGGTGAGTACACATTTGATATCGTTTTTTTAACAGACGTTACGGGTAAACAAAGTGCACAAACAAAATCAATGCAGGATGCTTTGAAAAAACAAGCAGACGCTTATGGTTACAATTATGAAGTTGTTTTACCTTCAAAC
>CAYTMY010000135.1:0-4486 GCA_964439075.1 uncultured Lachnospiraceae bacterium
CATTATATCGTCTGCCGATATAGTTGTCAAGTACAATAAATGATTTTTTGTTAAAACTTTTGCCGACAATACAAAAAAAATACCCGAAACCGAAGTAATTCGGTTCGGGCTCAATATGAGTCTAATTTGATTATTTAATTTGCAACGAACATTTTATTTTTCCAGCATTTTTATCAACTCGGGCAGCATCGGCTCAAACTTCACTCCGTATCTGTGCGAATCGTCGTCGGCAGTGTTCTCAATACAAAGCACCGTGTAATCAGCGGCTATACAGGCGGCTTCATAAGCGCCGAAACCTCTCATAAGGGCGCCCGTAAATGCGGAAGCGTAAACGTCTCCCGTGCCGTGGCTGCTTTTGGGAAGTTTTTTATGCTTATAATATAAGGCTTTGCCATTTTCGCATACCAAAACTCCCGTATATTCTTCGGAATAGCCCACGCCCGTAAGAACGACTGTGCCGCCGCAAAGCGAACAAAGCTCGTTGACGAGCCCGTCTATATAAGCTTGATCATATTTTTCCCTGTATTCATACCCCGTAATAAAGCACGCTTCCGTTATATTCGGAAGAATGATATCGGCTCCCGCACAAAGCGACTTCATCGCCTGCACGTACTCATCGTCAAAACCCACGTACAACACGCCGTTATCCGCCATTGCGGGGTCGACTATCTTTACCCCCTGCGGCGCCATCGTATCCAGAATATCCTTTACGTAGGAAATCTGTTTTGTGCTGCCGAGATATCCCGTATATACGGCGTCGAAGGTTATACCCTCCTTTTGCCAATGCTTTTGTATGTCGGGAATATCCTCCGTGAGGTCGCGGAAGGTAAAGCCCGTAAAACCGCCTGTATGCGTGGAAAGCACCGCCGAAGGCAGCACGCACGTCTCTACTCCGCAGGCGGATATGACGGGCAGAGCTACCGTAAGCGAGCACTGTCCGAAGCATGATATATCTTGAATAGTGAGTATTCTCTTATAGTCCATTTGTAATTACCTCGATTTTAAGACCGATTATAGCACAGCGGTCGGAGTAAATACAGACTTTTGATGCTTTTAAAGATTAAAGCGCAGCCTTATGCGCAGTTATGTCAAAAAAGCAAGCTTTTCTACAATAATAAGCGTATTCAGCTCGAAAAAACCGGCGTTTTCCTTCATAAAATTTAAGGGAGGAAAGCAAGCCTGCTTTCCTCCCTTATTACATGAGATTATATCGTTGTTTTACGTTTATCGGTTAGTTCGGCTTTTTAGCCTTTTTCTTCTTGTGTTCGGAAACAAGCACCACTGCTATCACGATAATACTCGCCACAAACACCCCAACATACAGCCAAAGGTTGCCCGTATCGCCGGTGCGCGGTGTACTTCCCGGCCGCGTATTGGTGAATGAGGCCGTAGCGCCGATCGTACTGTCGCCGGCGGTTATAGTGCCGTTTGCGCCCGTCGAGGTAATGATGTAGTTTTCGTTGGGCGTTTCCGTCACGATGTATTCCGTGCCGGTGAGCAGTTCGTCAAGCAGTGCGTATTGCCCGCCTGTAAGTTCGATCACGCCGTCCGTACAGGTGAGACCCTGTTTGCCGAGCACAGGCAGATTACCCAAAGTCGTAAACACGCTGTAGGTTCCGTCGAAGGGCGTGTAGTCGACGGCAGGATAGGTGCGCACATTCACAGTGAAGGTGAACACATCCGTCTGCGGCCCTCCCACATTGGTTTTTTGAAGCTTTAGCTTCATGGGCAGTGGGGTGTTAGCGAAGGGCACTGCCCGGGCTGTGTTGCCCGTGGGTGCTACCTCCGCAGGATTGGTGCCGTTTTTGGCATAGGTGTAGCTCACACTCGGACCGCCTGTGCCGACAGAGACCTCCACCGTGACGGTGTAGACCGCATCACTGTAGTCGTAGCCGTTCGCTTGGGCATTTTTCGGCAATAGTGAAGGTGTAGGTTCCGGTCTTATATACTTCCACCGGTGCAAAGTTCGCGAGGTCGTTTGTATTGGTGACAGTCTCGCTCAGCATCACCGGCTCCCTTGCTTCATTCGTCCCCAGGGGCGCTCCGCCGATTTGGGTAAGAGTGAAGGAAAACAGGTCGCTTTTGAGAGCCGCGTTTGTGAGCTCTTTGCTCGCGGAGAACTGCATGTTCGTGGAAGAGTAGTTATTAAATACAGGGGTCGTTGCGGCGCCGTTATATGTGACGGTGGGGGTCAGCTTGCCTGTTCCGTCATCGTTGACGTTCACAGTTGCCGTGTACTTTGTTTCGTCGCGGAAATATCCGTCTTTTTCCGTCTCGGCTATCTCAAAGGTATACTTGCCGGCTTTTTTGAACCGGATATTTTGGAACAGGATGTCGCCCTTTTGATAGTCTATCCCTGCTATGGTGCCGCCCGTGGTTTTGTTTTGCGCGCTCTGCACATAATTCTGAGCACCGTACATCGAGAGATAGTCGGCTGCATTTACGGTCTGTGTAGCTCCGCCGTCCGTAATCTCAAACGCTCCGGTTTCACGGGTTACATCGGCGTCCTCAATTGTCATAAGCGTTGCGGTAAAGTCAAAGGGCTCGCCGCTTGCCGCACCGTTCAGATTCTTTGATGCTCTGAGCCTCATCACATGGAAGGTGAAGTTCGCGAACACCGCCGGAACGACCGTGCCGTCCGAATCGGTGTATTCCACCGCTCCCGCCGTCAGCGCGCCGGTCAACGGATCGGCATCCACTGTAACGGTGGCGGTAAAGTCGCTGTCATCGATGCCGGTCATCAAGCCTGCGGGCGAAGTCTCACGCAGCTTAAAGACATAAGCTTCGGGCTTGAGAGTTTCGGCAAGCGCGGCTATTTCCTCTGCGGAAATGTACGCCCAGCGTCTGTCCATTCTATCCATATAAATTCTCCTTTCAAAATACAAATATGAGACATGTTCTCTTGAAAAAAACGTCTCATCTTGAAGCGAAAAAATCGATAATTTGCGCAAAGACCTTCGGTACTATCTCCATAAATTGCCGCTTTTTTTCTTGAATATCAATAAAAGAATAACATATTCCCGTTTTTCGGTCAAGCAAACGCGTCCGCCATAGGGTATAAAAGAATTGTATTGCAACAGAACGCTCTCCAACGAATACGGACATTTACGCCGCTTACCTCCGTGGTCGTTCTCAAATACGATACGGCGGCTCCTTCGCAAAAGCTGTTTGCGTTCGCATAAACAGCTGCAATAAAAAAGACCCGCCCTTTAAAAAATAAGAGCGGGTCGCTGCGGTTTCACAGTTTCATTTTTTCAATATTCTTTTTAATTATCTTTCTCATAATTGCATACCCGCCTCTTTAAATATACGGATGATTAAGGTATACTAACGGTATTTCAAAACGCACTTACAAAAAAGGACATGCCATGACAAAAACCGTCTTTGACAAGGAGCAATTTATTTCAGGCGTAAAACAGAGCCTTCCGATATGCCTCGGCTATATTCCCGTATCGTTCGCCTTTGGTATGATGGCGCACCGCGGAGGGCTGAGCGCATGGGTAGCCGTGCTGATATCAATGACCAACCTCACCTCGGCGGGTCAGTTTGCGGGCACAGAACTTATACTCAGCGGCGCGCTTTATATAGAGATAGCGGTAACCACCTTCGTAATAAACCTGCGCTACATGCTCATGTCGCTTTCCTTATCGCAGAAGGTAGACGAAAGTATGCCTTTTTTGACGAGAGCGGCTCTTTCCTTCGGCATAACGGATGAAATATTTGCAATAACTTCACGTCAGAAGGGCGCCCTTAGCTCCTCGTTTTTCGCGGGCGTGATAATAGCGCCGTACTTAGGCTGGGCATTGGGTACGCTTTTGGGAGCAGTTGCGGCGGACGTGCTTCCGAGCGTCCTTATAAACGCTTTGGGCATAGCCATATACGGAATGTTCCTTGCCATAATAATACCTCCCGCCACAAAGCAAAAATCGGTGTTTACCGTAGTTGCGTTATCCGCGGCGTTAAGCTGTTTGTTTTTCTATCTGCCCGCGCTCACGGCACTTTCCTCGGGGTGGAGCATAATTATATGTTCCGTCATTTCTTCGGGAGTATGCGCTCTTGCGTTTCCCGTAAAAGACGAAGAGGAAACTGCGTAATGGATATGAAAAGAGTATTGATATGCGTTTTTATTATGGCGATAGTTACCTATATCCCGCGAATGATACCCTTGAGCTTTATGCGCAAAAAGATAACAAACCGCTTTGTGCGTTCTTTTCTGGATTATATTCCTTATTCGGTGCTTGCCGCCATGACCTTTCCCGCAATACTTTATTCCACGGGAAGCGTGCTCTCTGCGGCGGTGGGGCTCTGTGTGGGGTTGGTGCTGTCGTACAAGAGAAAGAGCCTCCTTACGGTGGCGCTTGCGGCAAGCTGTGCGGTGTTTATAGCCGAACAGATATCGGTATTGCTTGTATAGTCTGCGGAGACAAATTGAAGGAGCGGTCGTAAAGTCTTTTTTTGCGGAGAACTCGAACAGAAAGAATAAATG
>CAYTMY010000136.1:0-4480 GCA_964439075.1 uncultured Lachnospiraceae bacterium
CCAAAGCTTCCAATATGCCCGAAGCCATTTCATCGTATTGCGTCACTATCAGCTTGAGCGATTCTATATCCTCGGGAGATGCCGTTCTGAGCCAGTCTGCCACGGCTTTTTTTGCGTTGGCTGAAGTATAATTTCCGTAAAGCGTATCGCCCTTTTTAATAAAGCGCTCTGCACCGCCCAGTGATTTATTGAACGTGTCTATCATTGCGGTACTAGTTATGAAGTCGTCGCTCGCAACAAGCAAATATCCCGCAGTTTCGTTTTGCGCAAAATAATTTTGTATATACTTTGCTGTGGCTTCGGCTATCGCGGAGCGGTCGGGCGTAATATTAATTGTTCCTTTGAGATTGTCTATGGTCTTGTCGTACACTATGACCTCGGTGCCTGTCTTCATCACAGATTCAACGGCGTTTCGCAGCGCTTCGGGGTCTATGGGACACACTATGAGAACATCCAACTCATTTTCGTCGTTGAGCCTGCCTATTTCGCTCACCTGTTCAGATGAAGTTTTGGCTTCGCTGACGATTATATTTATTTGGGAATGTTCCCGCATGGTGTCTTCCGCCTGCTTTTCAGCCTGTTCGACCATTTCACCGACATAACCGCTTCCAGACGGCAGTACCACAGCTACGGTGTAGCTGTCTTTTTGCACCCGAGTTTCTGCGCAGGAAGAAAAAGAAAAACACATTATAATGCTTAACAGTATCGCAGGTATTCTCTTCATCTTTCGTTCCTCTTTTAAATGTATCAATGTTGTAACAGTCATTACATTATATATATAAAACTCACTGATTGCAACCGAATAAGCAAAAAGAGAAGAAAAAGAGAGCTTCAGAGAGTGTTTCCTTGCCGTATTTTGCGGCGAGAGCTTATGGCAGGGAAATTTTTCGATTATTGAGGAGCTATTTATCTCGGCAGCGGTGTAAATGTCAAATAAAATATGTTAAACTATCCGCAATGGACAATAATAACTGCGCTCATGAAATCAAAAATCAAAAATACCTTTCGGACCATGTGTTATCTCACAAGGAAAAACTTTCACACGTAAAAGAAGCCTTTACAGCTGCCTTCGGCTATGACGCTGAGAATATTTTCCTTTCTCCCGGCAGAAGCGAGGTGATAGGCAACCACACCGATCATCAGCACGGCTGTTGTATGGTTTGTACGGTGGAGTGCGTTATGTGGGCGGCTGTCTCAAAAAGGAAGGATTGTACCGCAATCATAGAGTCTGAGGGCTTCGGGCGTATTGAGCTCGACTTAAACAGGCTTGAACCTGTTCGCAGCGAGCAAGGGAGTTCCATTGCTTTGATACGAGGCATAGCGCACGGTTTTTCCGCAACGGGCGCCGAAACAGGCGGTTTCGACGCGTATGTGTCGTCGGATATAAAAGCAGGCAGCGGGCTTTCGTCTTCGGCGGCTTTTGAAATCCTTATTGCTTCGATATTCAATGAACTCTACAACAGCAAAGATTTTTCTCCCGCAGAGACGGCTATGATAGCACATCGTGCGGAAAACGAATATTTCGGCAAGCCCTGCGGTCTTATGGATATGCTTGCGTGCTCTGTCGGCGGGCTTACCTACATGGATTTTTATGATAATGCTTCTCCTTCGTATACGGGTATAAATACCGATTTCGAACGCTACGGCTATTCGCTCGTTCTTACAAATACACATTCCTCACACGAGGGACTCACCGAAGAATATGCCGCAATTCGCAGCGAAATGGAACAGGTAGCCGCTTATTACGGCAAAACGAGTCTTGCTTATGTGGATGAGTACAGATTTTACGGGGAATTGAAAAGCATACGCAGAGTGTGTTCGGACAGAGCGCTGCTTAGGGCAATGCACTTTTTCGATGAAAATGCACGGGTGAAAGCTGCTGCGGCAGCTCTAAAACAAAATGATTTTACAGAGTTTTTGAGGCTGGTAAACGAAAGCGGAGACAGTTCTTATATGTATCTGCAAAATATATATCCCTCTTTTGATATAAACAACAGACAGCTTGCGCTTGCGCTTTGTATGAGCAAGCGCCTTTTGGCGGACGAGGGAGCCTGCCGCATACACGGCGGTGGGTTCGGGGGCACTGTATTTGCGCTTGTCCCCGCGGCAAAGAAAAACGAATATATTCGTGCTATGGAGGATATATTCGGAGAAGGCAGCGCAGTAAGTCCGCGCATAGCGCACTTCGGAAGCGGCATGGCGCTTTGAATAAAAAATATTAACAGGGGATAAAAAATGTCAGAATTCAGGTACGACCCGCTTTTGAACGACTGGGTCATAATAGCGGCAAAAAGACAAAACAGACCGAATATCGCAAACGTCGAGTGCGCTTTCTGCCCGGGAAGCGGAAAGGTGCCCGAGGAGGGCTACGGCGTGATGCGTTACCCGAACGACTTTCCGAGCATGAGCGTTGAGGCTCAAACGCCCGCTTCCGTCTCGGGAATGTTTGTAAACAAGCCTGCATACGGTCGCTGCGAGGTGGTTTTGTACAGCGACAGGCACGACGCCAAGTTGAGAGACATGTCCGATGAAAAAATGTTTGAGCTTGTGAAGCTGTGGCGTGAAATATACAGGCAGTACAGCGAAGACGAAAAGATAAAATATACGTTTATTTTTGAAAATCGCGGCAGGGAAGTGGGCGTTACGATGATCCACCCGCACGGTCAGGTATACGGATACGGTTTTATGCCCAAGAGAATATCCGAGGTAATGACAAATTTAAAAGCTTACCGCGGCGAGCGCAGCGGCTGTCTGATTTGCGATATGCTGAAAAGCGAGAAAAACGAGGGAAGCAGAGTGGTTTTTTCCGATGAATATTTTACAGCGTACGTTCCGTATTATTCGCGCTACCCCTACGGCGTGATGATAGTTTCCAATGCGCATATATCATCTCTCGACGAAATGGACGACGATATGCTTGTATCTTTGGGTTCATGCGTAAGAAATACGGCGGGTATGTACGATAATCTGTTCGATAAGGAATTTCCTTATATGATGTGTATGTACAACGCACCCGTGCACGAGGTAGGGGCGAAGGAATTATGGCATTTTCATATCGAATACTATCCTCCCTTGAGAAACGCAGATACACAGAAATACAATGCTTCAAGCGAAACGGGCTGCAACGCCCACTGCAATCCCACTCTTCCCGAAGAGAAAGCGGCGGAATTGCGTGATGCTTTTATAAAGTACACAAACACGGCAAAAAATGAAGGATAGACACAATAATATTCAATTTCATATAAAAAACAGCCATTTTCATGTTATAATATATCGGTTAGGTAATATTTATGATTAACAGCAGCAGAGTATGTGCAATCGTCACCGCAGCAGGTCTGAGCACCCGCATGAACAGTCCCATAAATAAAAACTTTCTTACGTTATGCGGCAAGAGTGTACTGGCGCATACCCTGACGGCTTTTGCAAAGGCAGATGTTGCTGACGGTATGATAATTACTTGCAGAGACGGTGAACAAAAATACGTCGAAGAATCTCTTGAGCAAGTCGGCATGAGTATTGACGACGTAACGATAGTTTTGGGCGGTCCCACACGTCAGCATTCCGTATACAACGCTTTGTGTAATATCAAAAATGATGACTTTGCGTACGTGCTTATCCACGACGCCGCGAGATGTCTCGTAACGCACGATTTAATAAAGGCAGTGCTCAGAGACACTTGTGAGTATGAGGCTGCTACGGCGGCTGTAAGAGCCAGCGATACTCTTATGTATTCAGGTGAAGACGAACGCGGATGCATACTTCAGACATACCACGACAGACAACATACTTATATGATACAAACGCCTCAGGGCTTTTCATATCCGCTTATAATGGCGGCGCACGAAAAGGCGGCTAAAAGCGGATGCGAAGCAACTGACGATACAGCGCTTGCAAAAAAAGAAGGAGCGGTAATATGTCTTACGCGAGGCAGCAGATTTAATCTGAAACTCACCACTCCCGAGGATTTGACAATAGCAAAAGCGATATTACAACTAAGAACAGATACGGAGGTGCTTTGAATTGATCGACAGTAAAACCATAGTACGGATTTTCTACAAAATGCTGAAAACACGGTTGTTCGAAGAAAAACTTGTCATGCTCAAGGAGGACGGACTGATCTCTGACAGATTATGTCTCTCTCTCGGGCAGGAGGCGACGGCAGCCGCGGTATGCGTATTGGATAAAGAGGATATTATATTTGCGTCACACAGGGCAAATGCCGTGGC
This sequence comes from uncultured Lachnospiraceae bacterium, assembly GCA_964439075.1. GTDB lineage: Bacteria > Bacillota > Clostridia > Eubacteriales > Anaerofustaceae > CAYTMY01. The sequence goes on from CAYTMY010000136.1 coordinate 4,227, forward strand.
GATAGGCGCTGATAGCGATATACAGCCGCTTTTGGCTGAGTACATGGGCATGAAAGAAGGTTTATGCGCGGGCAGAAGTTCGGGCTCTTCGATTGCCGACAATAACGTGAATATATACGGAACGAGCGCATTATACGCGGGCAATTTCATAACGGCGGTAGGCGCGGCGCTCTCAATGAAGATACAAAATAAGGATAATTGCGTTATATGCTTTGCGGGCGACGGCGCCGCAAGCTTGGGTAATTTTTACGAGG
>CAYTMY010000137.1:0-3551 GCA_964439075.1 uncultured Lachnospiraceae bacterium
TCGAAATAAGAAGATATTTGTAACCGCCTTTGATGTCATATCCGAATACGGGGATCATTGCGTTTATGAATGAGTTGTGCGGCAAAGTATCCCACGATGAAGATGTGATATTGATAAGTCTGTGTGCAGCATCCAAATTGACTCCGGATTCTCTGAGTTTATCGCCCATAACGGCTATAAAGCTCAGTGCGCCCGAGCTTCCGTTTGCCATAACGGCAACGAGGATCATAACGCCTATCAATATTACAAGGTAGGGGTGCATGCTGCTGTTTCCGAGCATGGATGTCATAGCGCCGATGATCGGAGTTTTTGCAACTACAGACGCGAAACCGTACATAACCGCTGCGCCTACCATTCCGGGGATAACCATGGTGATCTGACGACCCATAACGGCGATGATGTTTGTGCCGGGTTTAATGTATTTACGGTTGAACAGATACAAAAGTGCCGTTGATATTATCGTTGCGTAAACAACGCCTTGCGTAGAGTCTTTTTTGAGCATAAATACATAGAAGAAACAGAATCCGAGAAGTACGATAAGCGGAATGAGCGAAAGCCAGAAATTAGGCAGTTCGTTATCGGGACGCAGCTTATTGTCTTCATCGCTTCCTCCGTCATAACCAATACCCTTTGCGCGGGCGTCTTTGATAAGGTGACGGATGTAGAGTACGTTGAGCAAAACGCCTATAATGACTACCGGGAAACCTACGAGCGGCGCAGAGTACATGCTTGCGCCCATTGCATTTGCCGTAAGTATATTGTTCAGCGTGGTAGCGCCGGGCAGGCATTGCTGTGAGAGTACCATTGTACCCGCAACTGCGACAAGGCAGATGTAGCGAGGGCAATTGGCTCTTTTGGCAAGACCGAATGAAATGTATGCCATAAGGACCCAGGGCACCGCGCCTGTTGCTGCAAGCAGCATATTTGCCAATATCAAAGGCCAATACCAGTTGTTCTGACCGAGAACCTTTACAAAGCCTTTGCCTATGCTTTCGCAGGCGCCTGTTGCTTCCAGCACTCCGCCGAAGCAGCCGCCGACGACGAACAGGAAAAAGAAGCCTTTGCACATGGTTCCGACAGCAGTCGGGAATGTTGTGAAGAAAGATGTTGTGAATCCTTCTGTAGAGCAGAATGATATAACCAAAGCCGTTATTGTGCCTGAGAGTATCGGGCTCACGCCTTTCATTCCGAGCCATACTAACAGAAACACGCAAATTAAGATAAGTGCCAGTGACAATAATGTCATTTAAATGTTCCTCCTGAATTTTTTTTAAGTACGATAGAGTTTGTATTACAATAGTAACGTGCATTAACATTTCCGAATATCGTTATGTGTTTATAATGAAAATGCAGTTGTGCGCAAGCTTCGGTTATGACATCAAATGTGATTTTAATCTTATAATAACAACATTATTTGATATCATAATGAAGCTTTCAGTCAGGCTGCTTTCTGTTCGGAAGCCTCCTGTAACTTCGAGCCGCCGATCTTTAACGATCGGTACTTTCTACCCTCCTTTTATTAAATTGTCTGTACTTACAATTAAGATTACTATTTTTGATTGCTTTTATCAACTTTAAATATTCGGGCTCTTATCATTGATTCCGTTAAGGAATATGCTTATTTCGAAATCAAATAAAAGACTGTGTTAGTAACTGTTAAGACTCAGAAAAATTATCGGAGATTCGATTCGGAAAATAAAAATAAGACCTCCGCCAATAAGTAATCGGCAGGAGGTTCGGTGTATTTATTGGCTCATAGCATTATATCTCTGTAATTTACCCGTATCCAGTTTAAAAACGGTTCTATGTGCCTGTTGTCTTTATGGTACGAAACATAATAAGTAAGCACAGCTTCCTTTCCTTCAATAGTTATAGCGACAAAGCTGTGCAAGTTTGCGCCTGAAAAACATGACAAAAATCGATCGTAATACACAATGCCGAATTGCAATACTAAGTATATGAAAAAAGGCAGATATCCCATTTTAAGATATCTGCCTCGTTTGAGTTTTATGAAAGATGATGAATATCACTGCTTCGGGTAGTCCCACACGCAAAATTTGAGATAAGGCGCGTTCACTCTCTCTCTGTATGCCTCCATGTCGACGTTTGTCCAGTCGTAGAAACCGCGTCCGCTTTTTTGTCCGAGATCTCCCTTCTCGATTTTATCCGTTACTAAATGCGAGACGGTCTTTTCATCTGCCAGTTCGGGGAAGAGCTTTGCCGAAACCGCATAGTTGAGTTCCAAGCCGCCGTTGTCGAAATGCTCGAACATGCCTATGCTTGTATAGCGGGGACAAAAACTGTACATCATGCATTTTTCCACATCGGAGGGATCCGCAATGCCCTGCTCTACGATATGAAGAGCTTCTCTCCAAAGTGCGAATTGCAGGCGGTTTCCGATAAAACCGGGCGTACTTTTTTTAAGAATTACAGGCTTTCTGTCGAACCTCTCCAAAAGCTCTGCCACGTACTGAGCCACTCCGTCGGCTGTGGCTGCGGCGGTGCATATTTCAAAATAAGGCACCATGTGTACAGGGTTAAACGGGTGTGTTACGATTATTCTGTCTTTGTATTTTTTTGCATTCTTGCACAGATCGTCCGCTTCTATGGAAGAGCTGACCGAGCATATCGCTTTCAAGTGAGGACAGTTTTTTTCGAGCAGTGAATACACTTCATGCTTTTTTTCAAGGTCCTCCGCTATGCATTCGAATACTACGTCGCAATCCTTCATGTCCGCATAATCATATACTGTTTCGAGATACTTTTCGCATATACCTATTTGTTCGCTTGTTATCAGCTCATGAGCTTTCATGTCATTCATGAAATCATCGTAGCTGTCTTTGCACCGCGCCGCCGATGCCGTGCTTCTGGCAAAAACCGTTGTTTTATAGCCGTGCCCGGTTGTAAGTACCGCAAGGCTCGTCGCTATCATCCCGGTTCCTATTACACCTATATTTTCTTTTTTCATGTTGGTTTGTTCTCCCGTTTTATTTTTTTCGGAAATAAAGAAGCTATTTTCCGGCACTGCTTTGGTGCTGAGCTATACGGAGTGCGTTATGATTTACGTTCAATACTTCTGTTATTGAGTTTTCTTATCAGGCATGCCATAAGATAAGCGCCTCCTATAATTATAACGAACCAGACGCACGACATATAAACAGGTTGTCGGTAGACGAGCAGAAACGGATAAGGTCCCACCATGACATGCGCTATATTCAGTACTACGGAAACGAGGGCGTAAGTTATGGTAGGTATGAGCGCATATAGGGTATATCTTTTTTCAAGGCTCGGTTCGGTTTCGAAAAATATAAAGCTTATCAGTGCGAGCACAGGGCATAGAAAATGGTGGTATAACATAGAACCGCCGAAAAGCATCATTTTAAAACCCTCTGCTCCCATGGGAGGGGCGAGCACGCATATAACCACTGTGAAGGTCACCGCAAGACAGCAGGTAGCCGTATATTTTAAGAGCTTCATGCGAATAGGGGGATGCGGTTCTTTTTTTACAAGGCAGCGAAGTACGGATATGGCGTACAGGCTGCAAGCAATAA
>CAYTMY010000137.1:3561-4440 GCA_964439075.1 uncultured Lachnospiraceae bacterium
TAGTACATAAAGAGCGAGGCTCCGTGCGTTTGTATGGTTGCCACCAAGCCGATGATCTCCATTATCACGATTATAACGTTCAGCAATAGTGATATGATGAGGCGTTTTCTGCTTGATTCAGCGGAAGTATTCATACATTTTTTCCTTTCTGTGCGATAAAGAGGATATATTTTGTATATGCGGTATTCTTTGCTGTGTTAGCGGTCTATTGGAGTTGCATTTATTACGTACGGAGATTTTTCCATTTCGGTACGGTAGAATTCAAAACGGTTTTTCCCGTTTTTCTTTGCTTCGTAAAGTGCTATATCCGCTTTTTTATAGAGGTCGTCAAATCCTGCACCGTCATCCGGAAACATAGCGGTTCCGATGCTTGCCGAGGCTGTAATGCCGCCTTCGTAATCGGTGAACAGCGCTCTGCTTAACTCGTTTACTTTATTTTCTGCCTGCTCGGCGCTTATCATATTTTTCAAAAAAACGACGAACTCATCTCCGCCGAGTCTTCCGATGAGGTCGTTTTTGCGCAATGTGCGGCGCAGTTTATCTGCCGTTCGAACAAGATATTCATCTCCCTTTATATGTCCGAAGGTATCGTTAAGTGTTTTGAAATTATCTATATCTATCATAACAAAAGCGTGCTTTTCATCTGTGTCTTTTGAAAGCACAAGCAGTTTTGTTACCTCTTCTCTAAAAGAGGTTCTGTTGAGCAGTTGAGTCAAAGGGTCTTTTCTCGCTCTCATTTCGGTGTCGAGCGTTTTTCGTTTTTCATCATCTATATTTTTGATGATTATAAAAGCTTTAACCTCCGACGAATCGGGATATGAAACGAGCTGCGCTGTCAGTTTCAGCCATCTGTAACCGCCGAGGGCTTTTATCTCTCTG
>CAYTMY010000138.1:0-1056 GCA_964439075.1 uncultured Lachnospiraceae bacterium
ACTGCTAGTTTCATCGCCTATAGAAGAAGAACTATCATCGTTGATGATACCGCTTCCTGAGGCGAGGCCACTACAACCTGCTAAAAGAATAGAGAGACTAAGGCCAAAGATGGTTTTTGTAAAATTTTTCATAAATAGTTTGCTTCTTTAATAAATTAAAAATCTAGAGATGAGATTTATTGGGATATTTTTAAAAAAAGAAGACAGACGCTTCTGTCCGAAATGGTGCAGATACTACTACAGAGACTGCAATAGACAGTGTGAGGAAAAACAAAGCGATATCTGCGAAAAACACAAGGCTTCGGAAAAGAAGGACGCTTAATGCAATCGCAGTTTTCTGACAAGCACGCCGGTACGTGTAAAATATAATAACGGGAGAAAAAACATGACTGCACAAAAAGGACTTATCCATTTTTATTACGGAAGCGGCAAGGGTAAAACTACCGCGGCTATGGGGCTTGCTTTAAGAGCGAGCGGGAGTGGGAAGAAAGTGATGATAGTTCAATTTCTCAAAAACAGAAACAGCTGTGAGGTAAAGCAGCTTGAAGCGCTTGAAAACATTACGGTGCTGCGGGGGCAGGCAAGCGATGCATTTTCCATACGGATGACAGCGGAGGAAAAACATCTTACCGCAAAGATACACAATGAGAATCTCAAAAAAGCAGTTTCGTCGGCGAGGAGCGGAGAGTGTGAGCTTTTAGTGCTCGACGAGGCTCTCGACGCTTATCAGCTCGGACTGCTGGATGAGAAATTATTTATGTCTGTCGTCACCGATAAACCCGACGGGCTTGAGCTTGTTATAACGGGGCATACGCCCGAGGCATGGCTGATAGAGCAGGCAGACTATGTTTCCGAAATGCTGAAGAAAAAACACCCTTACGATAAGGGTGTAAACGGTCGGAAAGGTATAGAGTTTTAAATGCTTTGAATCCCCGCATGTTTTTTGAGCGCGGCAAAAGACTCGTCGCTTATGTCGTGCTCCAGCTTGCAGGCGTCCTGAACCGCTGTTTTTTCATCGACTCCGAGCTTCATCAAAAATTCGGTGAGAAGCTTATG
>CAYTMY010000138.1:1093-4423 GCA_964439075.1 uncultured Lachnospiraceae bacterium
AGCCCTCAGCATCGGAGGCAACATAACCGTCCTTTTTCAATATTCCCAATGCGCGGCTGACGCTTGCTTTGGAAAAATCCATATATTCGCTTACGTCAATAGCGCGAACGGCGGTTTTTTTCTGAGACAGTATAAGTATTGTTTCGAGATACATCTCTCCTGATTCCTGCAGCATTTTTTACTCTCTTTTATTATCTTCGTCAAATTGTATAAAGCTTAGCATATCATTTCCCGAAAATCAAGGTTGCCTTGTGCTAACCGAGAAAAAATAAAAAATTATTTTTTATGTTTGACAAAACAATGACAAACACGTAATATAGTTAAGCGGTTAGCAGCAGCTAACCAAATTATTTGACTTTGGGGTTAGCAGCAGCTAACTCATTGGGTCGGAAGGGTAGTGCAATGATGCCTTTAACACTTGCCGATATTGGCGAAGAAAATATCATCAGAAAAATCGGCGGCAATCCCGAAATAAAAAAGCATCTTGAAAATTTGGGCTTTGTTGCGGGCAGTAGCGTAAAAGTGATAGCGGCGATAGGCGGGAATGTCATCGTTAACGTGAAAGAGTCCAGAGTTGCCGTCAGTAAGGAAATGGCGCAAAAAATCATGGTTTAAATGAGGAGGTAAAAATGAGTACATTGAGAGAAGCCGAAATAGGCGCTACGGTAAAGGTCGTAAGACTAAACGGAGAAGGCGCCGTAAAGCGGCGGATAATGGATATGGGAATCACAAAGGGGGTGGAGGTTTATATCCGCAAGGTAGCTCCCTTGGGAGACCCCATAGAGGTGAGCGTGCGCGGCTATGAGCTTTCGATACGAAAAGCCGACGCCGAAATGATAGAGACGGAATAATTTAAAAAAGGGATAGCCCCTTATATTTTTTGAACAGTCGGTTAGCCTAAGCTAACTAAGGCGCCGTGAAAGAGAGGAACTAAAATGGAATTAAGAATCGCCCTTGCGGGTAATCCGAACAGCGGCAAAACGACCCTGTTTAACGCACTTACCGGTTCCAATCAGTTCGTAGGGAACTGGCCGGGAGTGACGGTTGAAAAAAAAGAAGGAAAGTTGAAGAAGCACAACGATATAAGCATAACCGACCTACCCGGCATATACTCGCTTTCGCCATATACACTTGAAGAGATGGTGGCGAGGAACTACCTTATAAATGAACGTCCCGACGCTATACTTAATATAGTGGACGGCACAAACCTAGAGCGAAATTTGTACCTTACCACGCAGCTTACCGAGTTGGGTATACCTGTGGTGGTTGCCGTAAATATGATGGATACGCTTAAAAAAAGAGGCGATATTATAAACACCAAGGAGCTTTCAAGGGCTCTCGGCTGCAAGGTAGTCGAAATATCGGCTCTTAAAGAAGAGGGTATCGCCGAAGCCGCCGATGCGGCAATAGAGGCGGCAAGAAACTCAATGACAATGAGCTTTGCTCGTAAAGGCAAAGAATTTAAGCAAATAATACGTCGGATAGTTCGTAAGGTATAATTACTCAAATTCTTTATATGCCAAGCGCAATTATAGTATACTTCATTAAGGAAGGCTTAAAATGACTGCACATTTTGAAATCAAGGATTTAACATTCGCATATCCGACCGCGCCCGACAAACTTGCTTTGTCGGATATCAACTTAACTGTCGAAAAAGGGCAGTATATCACCCTGTGCGGTAAATCGGGCTGCGGAAAGACGACGCTGTTAAAACACCTAAAAAGCGTACTGACTCCCCACGGCAAGAGAAGCGGAAAAATATACTTTGAGGGTAAACCTTTGACCGACGCCGACCAAAGGGAGCAAAGCGCAAAGATTGGCTACGTTATGCAAAACCCCGACAACCAGATAGTCACCGATAAGGTTTGGCACGAATTGGCGTTCGGCCTTGAGAGCCTAGGTTATGAGCAAAAGACGATACGCCTCAGAGTTGCGGAGATGGCGAGCTACTTCGGCATACAAACGTGGTTTCATAAGAACGTGTCGGAACTTTCGGGCGGACAAAAGCAGCTGCTCAACTTAGCCTCCATTATGGCCATGCAGCCGACTGTATTAATACTTGATGAGCCGACTTCTCAACTCGACCCAATAGCGGCTTCGGACTTTCTTAACACCGTGCGAAAGATAAACTTGGAACTGGGCACGACGATAATTATCACCGAACACCGCCTGGAGGACATCTTCCACGCCTCCGACAGAGTGGTGGTAATGGATAGCGGCAAAATAATAGCCGACGATGATCCGCGCAGTATCGGCGAAATGCTAAAGAGCGAAAACTCCGACATGTTTGCCGCCATGCCTTCACCCGTGCAAATATATTACGCTGTGGGAAGCGAACTGACCTGTCCCCTGACCGTACGCGAGGGCAGGAATTGGCTGAGCGAGCACTTCAAGGACAAGGAAGTAACAATAAAGAAACTGCCCGACGAAGCGCCCTTAAACGAAACCGACACGCCCGCGCTCACGTTAAAGGAGATATGGTTCCGATATGAAAAAGACCTTCCCGATGTGCTTAAAGGTGTAAGCCTAAACGTGCCGAAGGAATCAATCTTTGCCATAGTCGGAGGCAACGGCACGGGTAAATCGACTACCCTAAAGGCTATCTGCAATATATGCAAGCCCTACCGCGGCAAGGTTTTAATTGAAGGAAAGTACATAGAGAAATACAAGAGCGGCGAACTTTTCAAAGGGAACTTAGCCATGCTGCCGCAGGACCCGCAGAGTTTGTTCGTAAAAAAGACCGTTAAGGAAGATTTAGAGGAGATGCTTTCGGGCAAAGCGGAGGACAAGGCGGTTAAAATAGCCGAAGTTGCGGAAACCTGCGAGATAACCGTTACGATCTATCCGGCGGAGAACAGCAGAGGGCGGCACTGGCAAAGGTTCTCTTGACCGAACCTAAGATACTGCTTCTGGACGAACCGACCAAGGGTATAGACAGCTTTTTCAAGCTGAAGTTTGCCGAAATACTAAAGAAGCTGAAAGTGCAGGGCGTAACGATGGTTATGGTATCGCACGACGTTGAATTCTGTGCGAGGTATGCCGACGGCGTAAGTATGTTCTTTGACGGCAGCATAGTCACCACAAACACCCCCAAGCGCTTCTTCTCACAGAACAGCTTTTACACCACGGCGGCCAACCGTATGGCGAGGCATGTGTTTGAGAATGCGGTGACGAATGTAGATGTGATCGACTTAATAAAACTTAACGAGGCGCAACGATGAAAAAATGCGGCACTTACACTTGGTTCGGCTATACCGACCCGTTTAGCGAACGCTTAAAAGCGATAAAAGAAGCGGGTTTTGCAGCTGCCGGATATGAAACAAATAACCT
>CAYTMY010000139.1:0-2102 GCA_964439075.1 uncultured Lachnospiraceae bacterium
ATTTCAAGAAGCTCCGTTTTAATCTTCTTCTCTATTCGTACCGCTATCAGCTTGAGCTGCCTGTCGTGCTGGAGCATTTCGCGCGATATGTTAAGCGATAGCTCTTGTGAATCCACCAGACCTTTTACAAAACTGAAATAGTCGGGAAGAAGGTCCGAGCATTTTTCCATTATGAGAACTCCGCTCGAATAAAGCTGCAAACCTTTTTCATAGTCCTTCGTATAATAATTGTACGGAGCCTGAGCGGGCACATATAAAAGCGCATTGTAGTTGAGCGCACCTTCTATATTGGAATGTATCACTTTCAGCGGGTCGGTAAAGTCATAAAACTTATCCTTGTAGAAGTCGTTGTATTCTTCATCCGTTACCGAAGACTTGCTTCTCTTCCATATAGGCACCATGCTGTTGAGGGTCTCGTCTTCAAAGTAATCTTCATACTGCGGTTTATAGTCTTCTTTTGCTTTTTCTTCCTCGTTTGCGGTAATTTCACGGCTCTTTTGCACATTCATCATTATCGGATAGCGAATATAGTCGGAGTAATGGGTTATGAGACGTTTTATCGTATATTCGTTCAGATAATCCGAATATTTTTCGTCGTCGGTATCGTCTTTTAAGGTAAGTATTATCTCTGTACCGTTGTTCTCTTTTTCGGCAGCGCTCACGCTGTAACCGTCCGCCCCGCTCGATTCCCACAGGTAAGCCTCTTCGCTTCCGTACGGCTTGCTTATCACCTTTATGTTTTTGCTCACCATAAACGCCGAATAAAAGCCCACACCGAACTGACCGATGATGTCTATATCCTCTTTTTGCTCATTTTCGGATTTGAAATCGAAGGAACCGCTCTTTGCGATAATGCCGAGATTTTCCTCCATTTCCTCTTTTGTCATGCCTATGCCGTTGTCGGATATGCTAAGCGTTTTATTCTCCTTGTCGGGAGTAATGCGTATGCAAAAATCGCTCCTGTCAACTCCCGATATATTATCGGTAAGGCTTTTATAATACAGCTTGTCTATTGCGTCGCTTGCATTTGAAATAAGCTCGCGCAAAAAAATTTCTTTGTTTGTATAAATAGAATTGATCATCAGATCGAGCAGTCGTTTTGATTCGGCTTTAAATTGCTTTTTTGACATAATGTTCATCCCCTTTTATTCGATTAGCACTCAAATATTAAGAGTGCTGACAATAATATATCTCTTTTTCCCTCTCAAATCAATACTTTTTCATTAAAATGCGCCCGATGACGCAAAAAATAACGTCTGTGCCGCAATAATATGGTATAATGCAAAAAAGCAATAAAATTTTTCTTAAAGGAGTGTAGGATATGCAGGAAGTATATGATTATCTGAAGAAGAGCGGGGTTTTTTATCTCGCAACGGCTGAGGGAGATCAACCGAGAGTTCGTCCCTTTGGTGCGGTAGACCTTTATGAAGGGAAAATATATATACAAACGGGCAACGTAAAGGACGTTTTCAAACAGATGAAGGCGAATCCGAAGGTCGAAATAAGCGCAATGGCAGATAAAGCCACATGGATACGTATTTCGGCGACGGCGGTATGCGACGACAGGCTTCAGGCAAGAGAACACATGCTTGAAACTAACCCCGGCTTAAAAAGCAGGTATGCCGCAGACGACGGTAACTGCGAAGTGCTTTATTTAAAGGACGCCACGGCAAGCTTTTGTTCCTTTACGAGCGAACCAAAGGTAGTTAAGTTCTGAGGAATATTATAAGTGAGCTCGCTTTTAACGGTTGCCCATAAAACAGTCATTTGGAAAAACACATTATTTATGGGTAACTGTCATACGTGCCCATGAGGGCGAAATATGCTGAACAGGGTTGAAAACAACTTTGTTCAGCATATTTTTTATTTGTTCGCATTTCTTGTGCCATTTGCCGTGAGATTGATAAGGGATGGGTCATTTATGAACAAGGTATCAGTTTTCGATATACTTGTTCGACCACAGAACAAATAAAAAAAGAGGGCATTTGCTTGCATGAAAAAGAAAGAGATTTACAGCAATGAAATCAAATCCTACATTGTACGGAAGGTCATGACTATGAGCGAGGTGGTGGCACTGGGCCTGCATTGGATTATGAAATCAT
>CAYTMY010000139.1:2112-4382 GCA_964439075.1 uncultured Lachnospiraceae bacterium
GGTGAATTAATATCACATCGATTATTTATGGATATATCCGTGTCAGCAGTCGAGATCAGAACGAAGATAGGCAGATTGTCGCTTTGCACGAGGTGGGTGTAACGGATAGTAATGTTTTTATAGACAAGCAGTCCGGCAAAGATTTTGACCGGCCTCAATACAAAATACTCCTCCGCAAAATAAAAAAAGACGACCTGTTCTATATCAAGAGCATTGACAGATTGGGGCGTAATTATGTGGAAATACTGGAGCAATGGCGTGTCCTCACAAAAGAGAAGGGAGTGGATATTGTGGTGTTGGATATGCCATTGTTGGATACACGCCGGTGCAAAGACTTAATAGGAACTTTTCTCAGCGATATTGTATTGCAAGTGCTCTCCTTCGTAGCAGAGAATGAGCGAACAAATATTCATCAAAGACAGACCGAAGGCATTGCAGCGGCAAAAGCGAAAGGAATCCGATTTGGTCGAGTCCCAAAATCCTTGCCGAATAACTTCCATTTTGTTTATCAGCAATGGAAGCGCGGCGAGATTACCTGCACATCTGCCGCACAAAAATGTTCTATGCCTCTATCATCTTTCCGTTATCGAGCGGATATTTACGAAAAAGCCAGGTTGTTATAAGCGGGCTTTTTGCAGAAACGTGTACCTTCCTGCAAAAGTCCGTTTTTCATATATAGAAATAGAATACCACAGGTTTGACATTTTTTCCATCATCAATTCGTTAATTATTTCGCTTTTTAGTAATGGGTATTCCAGCCTTTTTGACTTGCAGGAAGGTACACGTTTTGATATGTTTGGAGATCTGTTTATGGACAAATATTTTTTAGAGCGCGACGGACAAATTGATTTTTATAATAGGTTCTTGCCCCGTGTTGCTCCGACCCTTGATTTAGATGAGATATTATCTGATAACAATGATGGTGTCATACATGGTAATTTGCTTGAGTTCAAGTTACATGTGACCGATTTGAACGCTGTATTGTTTCAGTGCATAAAATATCTGTCAGCTATTCGTGTCAAAGGAAAGCCCGTCCCTGCCGGTATACTTATTATCGATCTGAACGCAGCAGCGGTGTGGTATTATAAGTCCGAACCATACCTTGCGGATATTGAAAAGTTATATTCCGGCGGCGCATCAAAAGACAACAGCGGGTTTATCGGTGGCCATGCAGTGAATACGCTTTACTATGAGCAAAACCCACTCGATGCAGAAACACTCATTTCTATATTGAAAGAAAACAATTTCACAAAAATACATATTGACGAGAACTGTATCGTTGGCTGGGCAACCTCGTTCTATAAAGCTGTACCGACAGCTCGAAAAGAGGACTTCTTAGGGGACGAAAAAGGCGCTCATAAAAAGGTTGGAGAAATACGCAAACCCCGCGTTTTTGCTGATTACATTTTCCCCTATCAAGGCGAAACAAACGTCAAGTTTAATTATTTGATGGATGCGCTTAACGATTTCCTGCTGAAGAAAAACCTCGGCGCATTTTATACAAGCCACATCTATGCTGAAAAAGCACTTGAGTTAGTCCGTCAGGCGATTGCACGCGTGCCACAAGGGAATGACTATATCATTCTTGACCGTTGTGCCGGAACAGGTAATTTAGAGGGGGCAATGACCGATGAGGAATTGTCACATTGCATTGTTTCCACGGTCAAATACTACGAATACAAGGTTTTACAAGAGTTAATTGGAGCTAGAGTACGGCACATAATACCGCCCATCGAAACAGCAGAAACATTCAATGCTGGGCTTGTAACAGGTGCAGATGCATTGAGTCAAGATTATGTCCAAAGCCCTGTTATTCAACAGTACATCAACAACCCCGCCTGCACGGTTATCCTGTTTGAAAACCCACCTTATGCCGAAACAACATCTGCGGAACACCAACGCCGCCATACGGGTCAAAAATCTTCAACATGGAAAAACAGCTATGTTGTCCAACAGTTGAAAATAGACGTAAAGGGCAAAGTTAAAGGTTCAGTTTCAAATGACATGGGGAACGCCTTTATATGGAGCGGCTTCAAATACTATTTGCGTCAGCCCACAGACAGCTATATTGTGTTTTCGCCTGTAAAGTATTGGAAAGCACAGCACCTTGTTAAAAAGAAGTTTCTGGGGGGATTTGCGTTTAATCGACGTCATTTTCATACGAATATTGATGCGTGTATTATGGTAGCACTATGGGCAAATATTGATGACACGGATACTGTTGAATTACCGCTCGTTGGATATGACATTACTGATGGTACTTTGACGAA
>CAYTMY010000140.1:0-4346 GCA_964439075.1 uncultured Lachnospiraceae bacterium
GCTTTTATCTCTCTGTATTCCAATTCACTCTCAGCTGTTCCGTCATGGTATGCGCCGAGAAGGCGTTCTCTGTTGAGAAACGATATATAGCGTTGTCTGTCTTCATAATAAACGTTTTTTTCGGCGTAAGATTCCGTTCTTGCATTGAAGGAGTCTGTGGTGATATCATCAAAGCTGTCCTGCATATATCCTTGCAAGTTTTCATATTTGTCATGAGTGAGATTCCATTCAATGAGGGTTATTTTTCCCTTTAACATATCGGAAAGTTCTCGTTTCCATTTTTCGTATGCAATTTCTTTCTCTCGTTGTTCGGTGAAATCGGACAATGAAATAACGGCATACACGGGTGTGCCCGAGTCGGAGAAAATTGTTGTGTATTTTGCGCTGAACCAACGCCATCCGCCTGTTGTTTTTCTTTTAAAGGTGGCTGTGCCGTTTTTATTCCCTTGAAGCATGCCTTCGTAAAAGGTTATGTATGTTTCTGCCGTATCCGCCGATATGCTGCCCGCATGCACGGGTCCGTAAGGTACATTTTCGACTTTTTCATGCGTGGATAATATCAACGCTGCCTCGGCGGACATGCTCAGGGTCTTGTCTGCAATATTATATCGGCACATAATATTATCACTGTGATTCACGGTTATTCTGTACTGTTCCTCACTCATGCGCAGCTTGTCTACCATATCAAAATTGTCAAGCTGTGTGCGTCGTGTAAAAGTTCCTATAACGCACCCAAGTATTGTAAACATTACTGTGTTTATTACCTCATCGGTTATGAGAAAAGGGTCTTTAAACCGACAGACGACGAACAGGTATACGGCGGCGGATAAAACCACAGCAGTGTTGATTCGCACGGCTTTGTCGATATATAAGATTGGGAAATGGAACAGTGTAAATATAATTGTTACGCAGATATACTTAGGCGATAAAAAAGCGCTGCCGACTATAGAATATATTATGAGCATTGCGTACAATATATAGCATAGCGGCAGAGAAAACCTCTCCGGTACCGTTTTCGTCAACAGTAAAAAAAGCAAGCACAGAATAATAGCTGCTAAATATATAAACTTCAAATAAGCAAGATCTTTGAATATAAAAGAAGAAATGAAAGCAAAAATCAAAACTGCGAGTAAGCTTATGAGAGTAATACGCAGAATGGCAGTGTTTTTCTTTAATGCCGACGAACGGTTTCTCGTAAAACAAGCATCGTATTGCGATAATTTTCGGTGTATTTTACAGAGAAAATCTTTCATAAGCACAGTCTTCCTTTATTGGTATGTGTTGTTACGAAGAATTAATAAGTGTTTTATGCATATAAAAGCGGTAACCGACTCATATTATAATCATTTTTGGCAATGATTTCAATTCTTTGCGGAATGTAATTATTCGAGAGAGACTTGTGTTCGAATATACGGCAAATATAACAATTTACAATTAGGGAGAGTTTATCTTTTCTTATTTTTAACGGGCAAACATATTATAGATAAGGGTTGTTTGTTATAATACAATGATAAACCCGAGGGGAGATAAACAGAATGAATATAGCGGTTATAGGCTTTGGAAATATAGGCAGAACTTTTACGAGCGGAGTTTTGAATAAATGCATTTTCGAAAAGGGGAATATATTTGCCTGCGATATGGCAAAGGAAGCCTGCGAATATGCAAAAGACGTTTTTGGCGTCAACGCCTCAGCAAATATCAACGAGACCATAGGTTCCTGTGATATCGTCTTATGGGCGATAAAAGGTCATGTTTTTTACGAGCTTGCAAAAGAGCTTGATAAAAATCTTCTTGAGGGAAAGACGCAAATAAGCTTTATGGCGGGAATGAGCATAGCGGATATCCGAAATACCTTAGGCGTTAAAGGCGAAGTGGTTCGCGGCATGCCTACGCTTGCCATGAAGAACAATAATGCCATAATAGGTTATACCCCCACAAAAAACACGTTTCTCGTAAAAATATTCGATAGTCTCGGATACGCTTTTGAGGTTGAGGAAGATAATATTGAGAAGGTTACCGCGTATTCCTCCTGCGGTCTCGGATTTGCCGCATATCTCCTTGAAGCATATAAACTTGCCGGTATTAAAATGGGTTTTGATGAAGAAACCTGTGAACACATCACTTCGCAGACCTTTGCCAATGCAATAGAAATGGGCAACTATGCGCAAACCGTAAATGATGTCTCAACAAAAGGCGGCGCTACAGAGCTTGGCGTAAATTATATGCAAGAAAAAAAAGTGAGCGATACCGTATGCGATACGGTGCGCCTCGCTTACGAAAAATTTGCGAAATAACGGTGTTTAATGAATAAAAAATTGCGGATGACTTTGAGCGTCTGTTTGTATTTCTTATCGGTAGTTCTGCTTACCGTATATATCCTTATGGAGTTCAACGCAAATATCGTGATGAATATTTACACGAGAATGGCGCTGCTTGTTTCGGTGTGCGTATGTTGGTACAACGCAGGTAAAATATATGCGTCATTGTTTAGCGGTAAAAAAGCCAATAGGATTATGAAGCTTACTCTCAGCGTATTGTTGTTACTGTATGTGATGCTGCTTCTTACGCTTACGCTGTTCGATGAATTTTTCGGCAGAAGCGGTTTTAGTGCTTTTGAGTGGGACAGGGAATTGTTGGTGGATTATCTTGAGGAATCTTTCAATTTTATACCGTTTGCAACTATTTTCCTGTATTTTAAGGCAATATTTAACGCCGACATTTCTTTCGGAGTTTTTGCGGTCAATATTTTCGGCAATATCATAGCGTTCATGCCGTTCGGTTTCTTCTTGCCGCTGTTAATAAAACCGCTTCGGGGATACGGGCGCTTTATACTCATTGTTTTATCGGCTATATTGATGATAGAGTTGTTGCAGTTTGTATTTCTTACGGGCTCCTGCGATATCGATGATGTTCTTCTTAATTCTTTGGGAGCAAGTCTCGCCTTTATGTTTTTTGCAAAACAAAAGGTTCGTATGCAGCTTCGAAAGATAATGTACGAGCCGTAAAACTGCCGTTGAACCTGTCGGTAAAACGGTACTGTATATTATATCTCACTGAATTTGTATTCTGCATGATGTTTGTCTTTTTCTGCAATAACGGTGATGCTTCCGTCGCCTTCGACGCTTACCGTAAGGTTGGAATCTTTTTCAATGGCTTTTACATAAGCAATAGGGTCATCGGTTTCGATTTCCCGAAAATCGTACAGTCTCGGCGGTTTGCCTCCGCACGGAGGTTGCGTGGTCTCTATGATCAATTCGTATTCTTTCATTTGATTCTCCTTGCGTTAAATATTCTTGCTTCTTCGTTCCATAAGAGTTGTGTCCTGCCAGTTGCCGAAGATATCCTTGGCTATTTTTTCTCTGTAACCGATAAGGCGGAAACCGCATTTTTCATGCAGCCTAATGCTCTGTTTGTTGGATGAGAATATCGAAACGTAAAGGCACCAGTACCCTGCTTTTTCGCTTTCGGTTATGAGATGCTCAAGAAGGAGAGTGCCCACGCCCTTGTGTCTGTGTGAGGGCGCTATGTATATACTTACCTCCGCCACTCCGCTATAGGCTTCTTTCGGAGAAGTCGGGCTGAGCGCGCACCAACCTGTGGCATTTCCGTCTATTTCGGCTACGTATCTGCAATCCTTATGGTGCTCCTCGTCCCACTGTGAATATGAAGGGCAGCGGTAGGTGAAGGTAGAGCCGCCTTCTTCTATAGCGTAAGTATATATTTCCGATACGCCTATCCGGTCGTTCTGTGTCATTTCACGTATAAGAACTGTGTCCATCGCAAAGCCTCATAATATAACGATAATAAATTATGATAAAGCGAAAACACATTGATTGCAATAGAACGCGTAAAGGTTTGCGGGGAATTTAGCTGTGTGGCGGAATGCGGATAAGCTTTTGAGTAAGTTCTAAACTCCATTTGTCTGAACGCTTGAAATTCAAACAAATGGAGTTTTAGTTTGAATATTAACGAATGTTTGCCTTAATATTTCAATGTGATTCCATATAAAAAAATCGAAAGCGGTGCCGTTGAGGGATACGCAAAAACAGAAGACAAGTTTATTGATCAATTTCTTACAAAAGAAGGCGAAACTGTCGATGAAGCCAAGGATAGATTAAAAAGAACGCCTAAGGAAAGACAAGGCAAATGATACAGGAAGTCGTATACGTGAGCGCAGAGGGATCATAGAGCATAGCAAGAGCGGCGGCATAATAACTGTGCCGCCGCTCTTTTTTTGCGGTTACGCGCTTATACTCATGCTGTTCACAAGCTTCGTTTGGGAAGGAATGGGTTGTATTATTCCCACTCGCCGAGTTAAATCCGTTTCTAAACTTTTCTGTATAGCG
>CAYTMY010000141.1:0-4342 GCA_964439075.1 uncultured Lachnospiraceae bacterium
CTCCCTTATTGTCTGCGAAAACTGCAGCAGCAATATGTTGTCGCTTTTTAGCATGTCCTGCGATATTTCATCGCGAACCTCGGCGCTCTCGTCGTCGAGAGTGGCGAGAACAAGGGTATATTCGGGCGTTTCTCCAAACACCTGCTCATAAGTTGAAGCGCTTATGAATATGTATGCTGTCACGTAGTTTTCCATTATGTCCGTTACGGTCAGCTCGTACATTTTCCCGTCGGAATCCTTTATGCTTACGCTGTCGCCTATCTTTAAGCCGAGCGTTTCGCACATTTTTTCGGTGAGCACCACGCTGTCATCCGTAAAGGTGATTTTTTCTTGCGAGGAGCGCACTCGCATGTTTATCATGCTGTTCATTTCGTCGGCATTTCTCGGTACATTCAGGTTTGCGCTTACGCTTTGCGAGTTCTTTTCCGCCGTTACGGACTCGTAGTGTACGGGAGCGTACTGCGTTATGTGAGGCGAGGTGTTCAGGTATGATGCGATAAGCTCATCGCTTTCATAAACGCCGTCCTCCTTGAGGTATATCGAGAGGTTGTAGTTGTAAATATCGCCGAACTGCACGTTGACGATATCGCCTATGGAGTCGCGCAGCCCGAAGCCCGTAAGCAGCAGCGCGCAGCAGCCCGCTATGCCGAACACAGTCATATAAAAGCGTTTTTTGTAGCGGAATATATTTCGTGCCGTCACCTTTGCGGTGAAGCCGAGCCTCTTCCAGAAGAAGTTTATCTTTTCGAGGAATATACGTTTGCCCGCCTTGGGTGCGCGCGGCAGCATGAGGGTGGAAGGTTTTTCCTTCAGTTGGCTCAGGCATGCCGCCAGGGTCGCCACCGTAGTGCAGGCTATGGCTATCAAAGCTATAACTACAGCGAAGTCCCAGCGGAATATTGTTATGGTTTTTGGCATGGTGTACATCATGGTATAGGCGTTTGCTATAATGACGGGCAGGGTTTTAAAGCCAAGCAGCATGCCTATTGCGCTGCCCAAAAGACTTGCGAGCGTGGAGTAGCCTATGTAGTAGAAGAGAATGGCTTTGTCGGAATAGCCGAGAGCCTTGAGCGTGCCTATCTGCATACGCTCCTCCTCCACCATGCGCGTCATCGTGGTAAGCGCCACAAGAGCCGCCACAAAGAAGAAGAATATGGGGAATACCTTTGCTATGGCTCCCACCTTTTCGGAATTGCTCTTATAGCTTGTGTAGCTTACCGTATCGCTGCGGTCGAAGAAATACCACTCGGGCTCTTCCAGTTCGTCTATTTCCCTTTGCGCGTCGTCTATCTTTATTTTTGCATCGGCCAGCTTTTCTTGCGCTTCGGCTCTGCCCGCTTCATATTCGGACTGTGCCTGAGAGAGGGTAGCCGAGTTTCCCGCCGCCTGCGCTTCGCCCGAAGCGAGAGCCGTCCAACCCGACTGTACTTTTTGCTTCTGCGTGTTTATCTGCCCCTGTGCCGCCGCCTCCTGTGAGGCTATGGAGGCTATGGTGGCGTCGTATTGAGCCTGACTTATCACCCCCATGTTCAGCGCGTTCAGCGCGTCGGCTCTTGCCTGGTCCATGCGCGTTTTAAGGTCAGCCTCGGCTATGGGTATGGCGGCTTCTGCTTGCTCAAGCTGCTCTCGCTGCGCTTCTATCTGCGCATAAGCGTCGGCAAGCTGTGCGTAGCCGCTGTCTATTTCGTTTTTTGCGCTCGAAAGCTGTGCGTTCGTATCCGCAACGGCGGTGTTGTATTCATCGCGCGCCTTGTTCAGTTCTGCGGTCGCTTCATCGACTATTTCCTGTCTTCTTGCGGCGCAGCGCTCTTTTGAGAAGGAGTCCATATCGTCCGTTGTTTTATCGATAAGCTCCGTATATTCAGCGGTGAATGCGTTCAGCTTCGCCGCTCCCGTAAGGGTGATGAAAGCGTCCGTATAAACTTCAAGCTTGTAGCATTCGGGCAGCACGAACATTATAAGCGAAACGGTGCCCGTGCCCACCGTGCTCGGTTCGCCCTCCATTGACATATAATGCGGACTTCTCGCAATGCCCACCACCGTAAGCTCGTTGAAAGCGTAGGTGTCGGAAAGGTTTGCGTAGTCCTTATTTTCGGGCGATATCGTGAACACGTCTCCGACGGAGTAGGTCCTTGAATACTCGTTCGGGCACACTATCACGCACTCGCTCGCATCTTGAGCAAGTCTGCCCTCAGTGAGAACAAAGCCGTTGAGCAGACCCTCGGTGCCGTTTTCGGAGAGGGGTACGCCGAATATTCTTGCCACATAGCTGCCTTCGCCGCTTGTCATTTCAACGTCGGTGCAGTAGCAGCCCATTACCTTATCGGTGGTATCGAGTTTTTCAAGCTCTCGGATATCCTTGTCAGTTATGCCGTAAGAGCCCTTTATGTTCAAATCGAAGAGATAATTATCATCGTAGTATTTATCCGCCGTATGCTGCATATCGGGCGTGGTGGCGAGCAGCCCCGCAAGGAAGCCCGTCCCGACGGCGACTATGGCAAGTATGGAAATAAACCTTGTCATGGTTTTTCGAACGCCGCGCCGCAAAAGCTTCAAGTAAGTTTTTTTCATGCGCTCACCATTCTATTTCCGATACGGGCGTCGGGTTTTCGTTTATCTCCACGTCGTTTACTTTTCCGTTTTTTACGCGTATCACTCTGTCCGCCATTTGGGTTATGGCGCTGTTGTGGGTTATGACGATGACCGTCTTCTGCGTGCTTTTGCATATATCCCATAAAAGCTTGAGTATCGTTTTTCCCGTGTTGTAGTCGAGAGCTCCCGTGGGTTCGTCGCAAAGGAGTATTTTCGGGTTTTTAGCTATCGCCCGGGCTATGGAGACTCTCTGCTGTTCTCCTCCGGAAAGCTGGGCGGGGAAGTTGTCCATTCTGTCCTCAAGCCCCACCTCTCTGAGCGTTTCGGCGGCGTCGAGAGGCTCCTTGCATATTTCGGCGGCAAGCTCCACGTTTTCGAGAGCCGTGAGATTCTGCACCAAATTATAAAACTGAAAAACAAAGCCCACGTCGTAGCGCCTGTAGTCGGTAAGCTGCTTCTCGCTGAAGGAGCTTATGTTTTTACCGTCGAGAAAAATGTCGCCTTTATCGCAGGTGTCCATTCCTCCGAGTATATTGAGCAGCGTTGTTTTGCCCGCTCCGCTGGGTCCCACAACAACGCAAAATTCGCCTTTTTTTACCGAAAAAGAAAGGTTATCGACAGCGGCAATAGTGTGTTCGCCCATTTTGTAATATTTGCATACGTCCTTAAAAACTATGTACTGCGTTTTGAGTTCCTCCTCTTCGGGAAATATTCGCTTATTACTTTGCATATAATGCGGGTGATTACGTAATGTAACAATAATAACCGTTTAATATAATGATACAATAAGCGCGGGAAACTACCTAAGGATATTATATAATTGTATGATTTTTTAAAGAAAAATTGACCTATAGGTTGCAAAAACCTCCCGCTGCATCGTTTTTTAAACGGTAAGCAGCTCGGAGGTGCGCAAAGCGTATTCGTCGTATATCCTTTTATGCAGCTTTGCGGCGGCGTCGTCGTTGGTGCGAACCACGCACATTATCTCATCGAAATTGTCTGTAAATGCGTCGCACACCGCGGGGCAAAGCTCTCCTTTGTCCTTCATATCTTTTATAATGCCAATCGTCTTCGTCTTGCCGAAAGATTCCTTATAGGAGCGTTTGTTTACGAGAGCGCTCGCCACGTCCGCTACTGCGGCTATTCTCTCCGAAAGAGAGAGATCGTCCTTTGTAAGCCCTTTGGGGTATCCCTTGCCGTTTGTTTTTTCATGGTGGTTCGAGGCTATATCGCACACATGCTTTTCGTTCACGGGAAGGAGTATATCGTAGGTGTAGGAGACATGCCGTCTCATCGTCGCCATTTCATCGTCTGTCAAAGAGCTTTCCTTTTCGAGTATCGAATACGGTATAGCAATCTTGCCTATATCGTGCAGAAAGCAGCCCAAATAAAGCTGCTCCGTTTCATTTTCACCGAGCTGTAAAATTTTTCCCAATTCGGTGGCTATTACGGCTACGTCTATGGTGTGCGTGAGTGTATATAAGCTGCGGAAATCGATGGAAAATACTATCATTTTAAGGTATTGCATGGCGTCTTCGGCGCTCATGTTGACATTCGCTATCAGCTTATCAACGGTATGTATATACTCACCGCTTCTTATAGCCTCAGAAGTTTTACACATGTTTTCCGCCGTTATGAGGTCGCGCACTATCTGTTCGGAAAACCTTAGCGGAACCTCCGAGATGAGCTTTTCCACAGTCGCGCTTTCGTCTGTGTTAAGCAGTATGTCCGCTCTGTCCGCAAGATGTAT
>CAYTMY010000142.1:0-4318 GCA_964439075.1 uncultured Lachnospiraceae bacterium
GAGAGCGAAAATTATTTTTATATCGTCCTGACATCCGTGTCCCGAAACGTGTATATCCTTAGCGCCGTGATAAATAACTTCGGCGCCGAGTTTTATGAGATTGCTTATGACATAGGCGACTGTTTTTTCGTTGCCCGGGATAGGAGAGGCAGATATAATGACGAAATCTTCTTTCGATATTTTAAGCTGCCTATGCTCACCCGAAGCCATACGCGAAAGTGCGCTCATCGGTTCACCCTGAGAGCCTGTTGTAAGCACTACTGTTTGTTCGGGCGGTACGGAATGCACACTGTTGATGTCAAGCAAAATGCTGTCTTTGAATTTAAGATATTTCAATTCCTTGGCTACGCTCAAAACATTCAGCATGCTTCTTCCGCTTACGACCACTTTGCGTTTAAAGTGCTTTGCTGCGTCAAAGACCTGCTGTATACGGTGTACGTTTGTTGCAAATGTAGCTATAACTATTCTTTTTTTCTCTGCCTGTGCAAATAGATTAAGGAATGTTTCTCCCACTGTGGATTCAGAAGGCGTATAGCCTTTGCGTTCTGCGTTTGTGGAGTCTGCGATAAGAAGGTCGACTCCCTCAGCGCCGATAGCGCCCATTCTTGCGAGGTCGATCTTCTGGTTGTCTACGGGCGTAAGGTCAATTTTAAAGTCTCCCGTATGGAATATATTTCCCGCTTTGCATTTTATGTAAAGCGCAGCGCTGTCGGGAATTGAGTGGTTCGTCACAATAAATTCGACAGTAAAGCCCTTTACCGTAATTGTGGAATGATAGTGAACTACGTTTAAGTTTGCTTTTTTGTCAAGGTGGTGCTCTATAAGCTTGTTACCCAAAAGACCTACTGTCAGCTTGGTACCGTATATGGGTATATTGCCGAAGCGTTTGATGAAATAGGGTATCGAGCCGATATGATCTTCGTGTCCGTGAGTAAGGAAAAGACCGCGTATTTTATCTTTCTTATCGTCGAGATATGAAAAATCAGGTATGACGAAATCTATACCGTACATATCTTCATCCGGAAATTTGATTCCGCAGTCTACTATGATGATATCGTCTTCGCATTCGAATACGGTGAAATTTTTGCCTATTTCGCCGAGTCCGCCTAAAGGTATTACGCGAAATTTGGTCAGATTTTCCTTTGCTTTCTTTGCAGGTCGCTTTGTGCGTGTTGAGGGTGAGGAGGTTTTTCTTGTCGGAGCTTGTACCGGGCTTTGAGATTCGATGTTAGATTTCAAAGTAATAATCACTCACTCTCTTGAATTCATCATCATCCTCCACTTCGGCGATAATGAGCTCGTCGTTTTCATCCTCCATAACTTTAAACAACAGCGCGTCTTCGCTGTCCTCATTTTCACACAGCACGATGTAGGTATTGTCTTCGAAATCGAATTGAGCGTCGATAATAAATTCGACCTCTTCGCCTTCTTCATTGATCAGAAGTATTGTGTCTTCCATGTATTATATTCTCCTTTTAAATAATATTTGTATCCAAATAACTTTGCAGTATTATCTGCGCTGCCATTTCATCTATATGTTTGAGGCTTTTTTTACGGTTATAGCCTGCTTCATCAAGAGCCCTCTGCGCTTGTTTTGTGGAAAAGCGTTCGTCCCACAGAATGGCGTCGCAGGGTACGTTCTCTTTTATTTTTTCATATTGCAGTCTTACGGCTTCGGCTTTATGCCCTTCTGTGCCATCCAAATTCAATGGGTATCCCACGATGAGTAAAAATACATCTTTTTCTTTTATTTTCGCCTGTATCTCGCTGAGAACTTCATCGAAATCGGTATTGAAAATAACACCGGCGCCTTGCGCGGTCATTCCCAATAAGTCGCTTACCGCAACGCCGATTCGTGCTTCACCCATATCAAGGCACATTATTCTGCCATTAAGCAATAGAACCTCCGATGCATAATATGACTATGCATAATAAAACATTGGCACGAGTTGACGTGCCATATTATTTTACTTATAAATTTTTATTTATAATCATTCTATTCTATCAAGATAGAATGTTACAATTTCTTCCAGCAATTCGTCTCTGTCTATTTTTCTTATATTGGTGCGGGCTTCCTTGTAGGATGTAATATATGTCGGATCCCCGCTCATTATATACCCGACAATCTGATTGACGGGGTTGTAGCCCTTCTCTTTAAGCGCAGATTTAATACTCAGCATTGAGTTCTTAACGAGAATGCTTCGTTCCGACTCAATAGTGAATTTTAATGTCTCTTCGGGCTTTTTATCTGTTGTGTTATTATCTTCCATAATTCTTATTCCAAAACCAAAATCGTATACTTTACATACAAGTTTACTATATTATTCATGCAATAACAAGCATAAATTCAAATAAACGAATATAAAGTTTCACTGTAGTTTTGTATTTTTAAACATTTCCACCGCTTTATCGACACAAAAGTCGGCTTTTGTAACGTCTTTAAAACCGGCTTGCGCCATATCGGGTCGTCCTCCGCCGCTGCTTTCCACGCTTGCCGCAAGCTCTTTTATAAATCTTCCGCAAAGAAAGCCTTTTGCAACGGCTTTCTTTGTTGCGGAACATAGTATGAAGGCTTTTTCTTTCGTAACGCCCACAAGAAGTATAACTGCCGTATCAAGGCTGTCCTTTAATTTGTCGCTGAGGTCTCTGAGTGCGTTCATGTCGGAATTATCGAGCTTTGCGGCTACAAAGTCGACCCCGTTTTCGGTTATTTTATTTTCCGTAAGCTGCTTTGCCTGGTCTTTATTGGCGCTGTTCATATAAGCTGAAAGCTCCTTTTGCAGTTTCACGGTATTATCATTTATTTCCGCTATGCGAGGCACAAGGTTTTCGGGAGTGGTCTTGGCTTGTATTGCTGCGTCGTTGAGTGATTTTTGCAGCGTGTTTACATATTCATAAGCTTTTTTACCTGTTATGGCTTCTATCCTTCGAACTCCCGCAGCTACGCCCGTTTCGGATATAATTTTGAACATTCCGGCATAAGCGGTATTCGGCAAATGGCAGCCGCCGCAGAATTCCATTGAAAAATCACCGATTTTGACAACTCGTACCGTATCGCCGTATTTTTCTCCGAACAAAGCTGTCGCGCCGAGTTCCTTGGCTTCCTTTATAGGTTTTGTAAACCACTGTACATTGATGCATTTCAGTATTTCCGCGTTTACTATCTCTTCTGTGCGTTTTATTTCCTCATCCGTCATTTTACCGAAATGCGAGAAGTCAAATCGCAGGTGCTGCGCGGAAACTTCGCTGCCCGCCTGATTTACATGGGAGCCGAGCACCGTTTTGAGAGCCTTATGTAAAAGGTGAGTGCAGGTATGGTTTCTCTGGCTGCTCATTCTGTTGTCGCTGTCTACATGCAGATTGATAATGTCTCCGATAGATAAGGCGCCTTCTTCGATATGTGCAATGTGTGCATATTTATCTCCGCTCTTTATCGTATCATTTATTTTTGCCTTAAAAGCGTTATTATCAACTTGACCGATATCGCCGAGCTGACCGCCGCTTGTAGCGTAAAAACATGTTTTATCCGTTATTATTACGCACTCTCCGCTTTCCGTTACGCTCTGAACGCTTTTGCCGTTTTGGACGAGGCATATTACCTTGCCTTTTGCTTCAAGCACATCATAACCGCAGAATTCTGTAGCGGGCAATCCCGATACTATTTGAGTAAGTTCGTCCTTCCAACTCTGTATCCCTTGTTTGTTATGTGCGTCGGCGGAAATATCCTTTTGACGTTTCATAGCAGAGTCAAAACCGTCGGTATCCACATCAAGCCCTTCCTCCCGAGCTATTTCTATCGTGAGTTCGAGAGGGAATCCGAAGGTATCGTAAAGCTTAAAGGCGTCCTCTCCGCAAATGGCATTTTTACCTTCATTTTTTATTTCGGTTACGAGCGTTTTTATAAGAGAATTTCCCTGTGATATGGTTTCGTTGAATCTTGTCTCTTCAACCTCTATCATTTTGAGAATATTATCTTTGTTATCCTCAAGTGAGGAATAAGCGTCTTTTGACGTTTCTATGACCTTTTTCGCTGTTTCAGCCATAAAGTGACCGTCGATACCGAGCAGCTTACCGTGCCTTACCGCGCGTCTGAACAAACGGCGAAGAACGTACCCGCGTCCTTCATTTGAAGGGATAACCCCATCGGAGAGCATAAAAACAACGCTTCTGATATGGTCGGTTATTACTCTTATCGATATATCGGTCTTATGATCGGCTCCGTATTCCTTTTTTGATAATGCGCATATAAAATCGAGAATATATCTTATAGTATCCACTTCAAACAGGTTGTCCGCATGTTGGCACACTACGGCAAGTC
>CAYTMY010000143.1:0-4315 GCA_964439075.1 uncultured Lachnospiraceae bacterium
TTGTCTTCGGAGGCGTCGTCGATTATTATCAGCTCGATATCCTTAAAGTCATGTTCCGTTGCGGACAGAGCCGCCCGCAAAAAAAAGCCGCCCTCCTGTTTGTTGTACGTGGGAAGAAGTACCGATACCTGAGGTCTTTTCCCTTCGTACATGCTGCCCGCCGTAAAGACCGTGGTTTCTTCGTTTATTATCTGTGAAACTTTCACTTTGTTTGCTCCGATGTTTTATATTGATACATACCGATTATACAGATTTTTATGCCTTTTGTCCACACAAGCGTTTCTGCGGACGGCTTTATATGCAGTTTATTTTTTTATGATGTATTCATATTCGGGTACGGGCTCGGCGGAATGATCTCCGCGCTCGCATAAAGTTGCGTGGTCGCTCGTGACCGTAAGCACGCATTCGTCTTTTATATTATTTACAAGGGGCAGCACAAGCTGTTCGTACACACGGGCTATAAAGGTAAGTTTTTCCCCTTTATCAAAGCGGTGAGCCGCCTCGTCCGCGCCGTTTACATGAACGTATACATCGTCGTATTTTTGTATGAGTTCTATCGCAGATAAAGCCTTTGCCGAAAGGTCGGTATCGCATTCCGCCGTGGCGGAGCTTATTTTGGGGCAGTACATATCCATAGCAAGGGCTATTCCTCGCACTATCTCGGTGGCGCATACAAAAGCCGCTTTTGTTTTGTGCAGAGAATAATAAGAGGGCAGCTCTTCGTATACCGCCTGACCCCACGGCATATAGCCGCATCTAAGCAGCTCGTCAAAGAAATTCTGCACTTGTGCGTCGGGCGAATACGGCGCTATATCCTTTATTTCTTTACCTATATTTTCATGCGGGGGGAAGCTCAGCGTTTGTGCGCATACGTCTGCTTTTGAAGCGAGTATGGCAAGGTTTTTGTACTCTTTAACGTGATATACGGGATAGGCAAAGCAGTTTTCGTAAAGAGATATGTCCTCTTCTTCAAAAGCTTCGCCGCCTTGGGCGCAGGTAAGCCTTCCGTTTTTGATGCTTACTTTGTTTATTCGCACCGCCATGTCGTTTTCCCTTATGGGAAGCCCCAAGGCAAGAGCCTCCAAATACGCCCTTCCGCGGGGGATATTATTTTCGTTTACCCCGAGCATCGTGAGGATGCAGGCGGGGCTTTCCGCCGCCCTGCCCAAGGGTGTGTGCGTACGCATTCGGGCAAGCTCAAAACGCTCCGAAATTCCCGTAGCGGAGTAATCCGAAAGAGCCGCGCCGTCAATAATGACAGTGAGTTGTTTCATGGCGTTTGCCCCGTTATTTTTTCAAGGATTTCGATAAAATATAAGTTTTCCTCTTCGCTTCTCACAGCAATCCGGTAAAAATGTTTATCGAGCCCTTCGTAATTAGCGCAGCTTCGCAGAAGTATTCCGTACTCGAGAAATTTTTCGTACAGGGTTTCGTCCTCGCTTCGGAAAAATATATAATTTGCGCTCGGAGAGTACACCTTCATACCTCTTTGCGTAAGCGCCTTGCAAAGAGCTTTGCTTTGCTTCGCCACATACTCGCGTGTTGAGGCGCAAAATCCTCTCTTTTCACTTTCCAAAGCCGCTATACCGCAAGCCTCCGCCACAGATGATACATTCCACGGAGGACCGCATATTTCAAGCTTTTCGTTGAAGGATACGTCCGAACACAGCGTGTAGCCCAGGCGTATGCCCGCCATGGCGTACATCTTTGTGAACGCCTTGAGTATCACAAGGTTTTTATAACCGCCGAGCATATCCTTTACGCCGTATTGCTGCGCATCGTTCGCAAATTCGAGAAAGCACTCGTCAAATACCGCAATTGCGCCCGTTTGTAAGCACTTTTCTGTGATTTCCCGGGAAATGTTTTTTTCAACAAGCTTTCCCGTCGGGTTGTTGGGGTTGCAGATAAATACCATATCGGTATCCTCCGTGATGTGCTTGAGTATGTCACTCCGCACTTCAAAACCGTATTCTTCTTTCAGAGTGTATTTTTTGGTATTGCACCCGCAAAGACAGAGAGCCTGTTCATACTCCGCAAAGGCAGGCGCGCATACGAGAGCCTTTTTAGGTCTTACCGCCGCGGCTGTTCTGTAAATCGCCTCAGCCGCTCCGTTTGAAACAAAAATATGTTCGGGCAGTACTCCCTCATAGCGCGCTATATGCTCTTTTAAGCGTCTGTAGCGTACGTCGGGATAGGCGGAATAATTTTCCGTGTTCTCCTCAATGGCTCTCTTTACTTCGTCAGGCATTCCCAATGGGTTCAGATTTGCCGAAAAATCAATAAGCTTATCGCCGTATTTTATTTCGTAGTGCGAATAAATATCGCCGCCGTGTATCGTTTCCATGCGTTTTTTATATCCTTTTTGTCATTTTAGGAGCAATACTGTTACAATTCGTATCACTGTAAAGAGTACCGCCGCAAGCGCCGACGATGCATACATCAGCTTGTTCGTCTTTTTTATATCCTCCGCTTCGGGCGGTCGTGTGTCGTCGCCTATGGTCGGTTTCTCATATATTTTTCCAAAGTAAGCGTGGGTACCGCCCAGCCTTATGCCCAGCGCACCTGCCGCCGCGCTTTCGCACTTGGCGCTGTTGGGGCTTGTGTGGTTATGCTTGTCGCGCACGAATATTCTGCGGGAGTTCTCGGAGTCGAGTCCGCAAAGGCCGCTCACCGCCGTTATGAGCCTGCCCGATATTTCCGCGGGAAGAAGGTTGAATAAGTCGTCGGTTTTTGCGGCAAAGCGCCCGAAGTCGGAGTAGCGTTCGTTTTTGTAGCCTATCATTGAGTCGAGCGTATTGACCGCCTTGTAAAGCAGCATCAGAGGCGCCCCGCCGAGTGCGAAATAGAAAAGAGGCGCTATCTCTCCGTCGGAGGTATTTTCCGCCACGGTCTCCACTGCGGCCGTAATAATTTCGTTTTCTTTGAGAGACTCTGTATCTCTTCCGACGATATATGAAAGATATCTTCTCGCGGAGGTAATGTCATCGCCGGCAAGCGCAAAGTATACGTTCATGCTCTCTTTTTTTAAGGAATTTGCCGCGAGAAGCCTAAAGCACACAAACGCTTCAAGCGCAAAATACAGCCATACGTTCAGTTTTTTTGCAATCAATACCGCACTAAGAGCACAGCCAAAGCATACCGCGTATATCGTTATGCACATAGCGGTGCCGTAAAAACGGCGTTTGCCTTTATCTTCGGGATAAAACAGCTTTTCGGCGCGCGTGACAAGAGAGCCCAAAATGCGCACGGGGTGGCGAATAAGCTTGGGGTCGCCAAAGAGTATATCGAGTATAAAACCTGTGAGCAGAGCTGCTGCTACGTACATCGCAATTCCTTTCGGTTTTGAACTTTGGTTATTTTTGCGCAAATAAAAACCGCAGCGAAAAAAAGCTTTTCACTGCGGCCGTTTTCTTCAGTGGGGCGCCCATACCTGCGGTATAATACGCCAAACGTATTATCCACGCAAGTCTTCTGGCTTGCGCCCTTATGCGAATATTGCCCTGCCTTCCCGGGATTTACCCAGTGACCGGCTTTCGCCGACGGACAAAATATTCTCGGGCGCTTACAGCGGCGGCACCGCGCAGGATTTTAACCTGCTTCCTTTAAACCCCGCTGCCGTATTGTTAAGGCAAGCGGAGAGCATGAATTTATTGTAGTGTCAATATAACCGAAATTCGGTTTAAAGTCAATAGACGAATATTATAAGTACGCGTCTTCGGCGTCGGTTTCAAGATGAACGAGCCTGTTCAGTTTCGTAAAAAACTTCATATAGGGCACATAAAGTTTTGTTCTCTTTGATATCGCAAGCATTCCCCACGCTATGATAACCGCGGAAAACAAGTCCGCGATGACGTGCTGCTTTAATACCTGGGTGGCGATAAAAATGAGTAATGCGTATATCAGCGAAAATACCCGATACCCCTTTGGGATAACGCTGTCTTTCCCTCCTACCGCCATATAGCACATAAAGCTCACAAAGCAGTGTACCGACGGGAACAGGTTCGTAGCGGAATCGTTGGCGTATACCAAATTCACGAGCATACTATCGAATATATTGCTTACTTCTATTACGGGGCGCACGTTCGTTGTCGGAAGAAATACAAAGAACAGAGTGCATATAAATCTTCCTATCATGTCCGCCACTAAGAATTTGTAAAAAAATTCCTTGCCCCTGTACGCGGCAAGCGTATAATTTATGAGCCATGCGAAAAAGAAACTCAAATATATGGGAGTAAAGGCGGGAATGACGGGTACGAGCTTGTCGAAGGCGGTCGTCATATCGTAATGATACAGTGAACCGCACAGCGCCATGGGT
>CAYTMY010000144.1:0-4296 GCA_964439075.1 uncultured Lachnospiraceae bacterium
CCTATTGATTACGAATCAATTGCTCTACCAACTGAGCCACATCAGCACTTTAATTTAAGCAAGCTCAGTCGTCAAATTCTTTTGAGAATTTGTAGTTAACTCTTATCTGTCTTCCGCCGAGCTTTTTCTTGTCGTTTCTGGCGCGTATCCACAATGCGCAAGCAGTCGTTACAAGCACGACCGATACTGCGATTGCCGTATAACAAACGGAATGTTTTGTATATTTATCCATGTTCCACCTCCTACGACATAGTGTATTATACCGTAAAGCCAAAACAATATCAACAATTTCGGTATTTTATCCGATTATTTTTTCCTGCAATCTTCTCATGCGAAAAACAGGCGATGCCTCATCCAATTTAATATCAGCATACGTCAGCAGCTCCCCTTTCTTCACATCTCTCACAAGTTTTGTATCCCTGTTTATAAGCCCTATGGGAACGAACCCTTCCTGCTTTGCCGTAGTATATTTCTCTATGGTGCCGTACACGCAAAAGCCTCCGATACCGTCGATGGTTTCGCCTTTATGAAGGTCTTTTTTTGCAATCGTTACAGTCTCCGAAAAAGGAGCGCCGTCGAGCTGTATGAGACTCGGTTCGTTATATATCACAGCTCGGGCTACGGTAATGGGTGTTTCGAGACTGCATAGATGGTATGGGCGGTACAACAGATAATTCGGTCCCTTCCCTATTTTCAGATATTGTATTTCATGATGTATTTGAGGAAGGTTTGTCGTCACTATTATAAAAACACCGGGTGCGAGACCGTCCGTATATTCCACCACCTTATACCCGTTTAGGATGCCGCCCTCCGACTTCAGCCTTAAAACATCACACACGTTTTCGGTATTTACCTTTGCGCCGTGAGCGCCTCGGATATCGGGAAGAAACCCCGTGGAATTTGACATGCAGGTGAGCTCTACCATTGTCTTGGTACCGTCCTTAAAACTCGCCAACATTTTGGGAGCTATTCCGCGCCGAGTAGCCTCCTCAATTACAGTATCGGGATTGCATTCTATATCGACCTTATTGTTTTTGCCTTTACCCATAACGAGAATATCGAGCCCTATCGCCTCGGCAAAGTCATAAAGCTCCCTTACCGCGCCGGGCTCATCCCCGGAAGATGCGGAATAAACAACGCCCTCTTTTTGCGCTTTATATTTGAGAATATGCCCTATGGTAACGTCTGTTTCCACGTTGAGCATTACTATATGTTTATGATTTTCTATCGCACCCGTTGCTATGAGAGCGCCCGCATCGGTATTGCCCGTAGAATCTACCACAGCGTCTATTCCGGAGCATTTGTTCACAATATTAAAATCATCGCAAACCGCGTATTTTGCGCATTCCAACGCATATTGAGCTTCGTCGGGGGTTTTTACGCATATTATATCATCGGAGCTAATACCGGCTATCATAAAAGCGCTTCTCGCCTTATCGACCGTATGGTCGCAAAGTATGGCAGGACGCATGCCGTTCATCAAGCTCATTTGGCTTACAAGCCCCTTGCCCATTTGACCCGCGCCGATAATACCGACATTTATCATCATACCGTCTTCGCTGCGTTTTTTGAGTTTTTTATTTAAATTTATCATATCGAAAAACCTCGTCTTTCGAGAAATAAGTATAGAGTCAACATACCTTAATCAGCATAGAACATATTTGCTTTTTATCAAAATGCTTTGCAAAAAAAAGTATATTTTTATGTAACTTTTTGTTACTACACCCGCGTATGCTATAATACGATTCGAAAAGAATGTTGAGGGGGGAAACATTTTTGGATACATTCGGCGATTTGTCTTCGACCGAAAAGATCAAGCTTTTGGAAACCATGGTCTTGTCTCGGGTGACAGAAGAAAAAATAGAGCAATTGAATAACGAAAAAGCCCTTCACGGTACAAATCACTTGTGTATAGGTCAGGAGGCCTCTCATACGGGTCTTTGCGCCGCTTTGGATAAAAATGACTGGATAACCGCCACCCACAGAGGGCATGGCTTTTTTCTTGCTAAAGGAGGAAGTCTTTCTTCGTTTTGGGCGGAGATGTTCGGACTTTCAAACGGATGCTGCAAAGGGCTTGGAGGCTCAATGCATCTTGCTGATATCGATAATAAATATATGTGCAGCAGCGGAGTAGTCGCCGCAGGCGTACCCATTAGTGCGGGAATAGCTCTTTCGTTGAAATATAAGCATAAATCAAATATAGCGGTGTCTGTTTTCGGGGACGGAGCTTCCAATCAGGGAATGACGTTTGAAACCATGAATTTAGCTGTGGTTTTGCAGCTTCCTATTTTGTTTTATTGTGAAAATAACGGATATGCCGTATCTTCCCGTTCTTCTGAATTTGTCGGAGCGGAAAGCATAACCTCAAGAGCAAACGCTTTCGGTATAAACAGCACGAGCGTCAACGGAAACGACATTGCTCAAGTGTATGATGCGGTAAAAACAGCCGCAAATTATATAAGAACGAATACAAAGCCCTTTTTTATAGAAGTAAAAACCTACCGCATAGCGGGACATTCCAGATCGGATAATAAATCCTACCGCACACACGATGAAGAAAATCTTCATGCGCAAAACTGCCCGATAAAGGCTTATGCCGCAACTCTCATAAAAGAAGGTCTGCTTGAGCAAACCGATTTTTCCGAAATGATTTCAGCAGCAAAAGCAAGAACAAACGCAGAAGCCGATAAATGCTTAAACCTTGCGAAGAATCAAGCAAATATAACCTCACTCGAAGAAGCATTGCAGTGCGTTGCTCCTTCTTTCGGAGGCGTACAATGAAAAAAATGTTGGGTATATGCGCCGTAAACGAAGCCTTGAGTGAAGAAATGCAGCGCGATGAAAACGTGATTATTATAGGTGAAGACGTCGGAATATACAGCGGAGGCTGCGGCGCGACAAAGGGGCTTGTTGAAAAATACGGAAAAGAACGTGTAATAGAAACTCCGATTTCGGAAACCGCATTTACCGGAATGGCAGTAGGCGCGGCAATGATGGGTCTGCGACCTGTTGTGGAAATAATGTTCGCCGATTTTACGTCGCTTGCCCTCGACCCTATCATAAACCATGCGGCAAAGCTTCCATTCATGTCCGGAGGAAGGCTGCAAGTGCCGATGGTTTTGAGAACGCCGATATGCTACGGCACCGGCGCGGCGGCACAACATTCTCAGTCGGTAGAAAGCTTGTTTTTAAACACGCCCGGCATCAAGGTAGTGGCGCCTTCGTGTTCCGCAGATTTAAAAGGTCTGTTAAAAAGCGCAATAAGGGACGACGCGCCTGTAATCTTTTTAGAGCATAAGCTCTTGAATAAATGTGAAATGCCCCTTCCCGAAGGAGAATACACAATACCCTTAGGAAAAGCCGATATAAAACGAGAAGGCAAGGACATCTCCATAATCTCGTATTCCAATTCCGTAAATATATGCCTGAAAGCCGCAAACATGCTTGCGGCGGAGGACATAGACGCGGAAGTTGTCGATGTGAGAACGCTTCGCCCGTTCGATAAAGAGACCGTAATTGCCTCCGTCATGAAGACGAAACGCGCGATTATTGTGCACGCGGCACCTGCATTCGGAGGTTTCGGAGGCGAAATAATATCGGAAATAATGGAAAGCGACGTATTCGGTATGCTTAAAGCTCCCATAAAGAGAGTTTGCGGCATCGAAATGCCGATGCCGTACACAAAGACACTTGAGGACCTCACGGTTCCGAGCGCCGAAAATATAATCAAGGCGGTAAAAGAAGTAATATGAGAACATATAACGTAGCTGTGGTAGGAGCCACAGGAGTAGTCGGAAGAAAGATGATGCAGGTACTCGAGGAGCGCAAAATACCCATTAATAACTTTTATCCGATGGCGTCGGCGCGTTCCGCAGGCTCACAGGTGGAATTCGCGGGGAAAAAATATACCGTTGAAGAGCTTACCGACCATTCTTTTGATAAAGATATCGATTTTGCACTTTTCTCGGCGGGCGGTTCTACGAGTCTGAAATATTCGCCGATAGCTGCCGAACACGGAGTTACGGTAATAGACAATTCCTCCGCATTCAGAATGGATGAAGAGGTTCCCTTGGTGGTACCCGAAGTCAATCCGACCGACGCGCTTAAAAATAAAGGCATTATAGCGAACCCAAACTGTTCGACTATACAAGCGGTGGTCGCATTAAAGCCGATATATGATAATTACGGGATAGAGCGAATAGTATACAGTACATACCAAGCGGTATCGGGAAGCGGCATAAAAGGTATAGCCGACTTGTCGGACGGCGTAAAAGGCAAAGAACCCAAATTCTACCC
>CAYTMY010000145.1:0-3358 GCA_964439075.1 uncultured Lachnospiraceae bacterium
GATAATGTTTTTTGTAAAAGTTCAGAAATTTTTCGTAAGAGAGCGAAGGTATTTCATCGGGAAGTCCTCCCGACTCATGGGAATAAGGAGTATCGGGATATAGCGTATCGGCGCTCTCCCTCAATATCAGTTCTTCCGCATCGGAAAACACGCCCTTCATTTCATTGTAAACTATGCCGTTTACCGAAAGGGCGTCCGTATTTTTATCGTATTCGTAATGCCATCCCTCCTGCATAAAAGCAAAAGGCGATTTTGTTATGAGCGGGTTGAATACCGCATCGCAGTAAACATCCGTCAAATTTCTGAAATCCTGTTCATTTCTGCTTGCTATCGGGTACATGGTTTTATCGGAAAAAGTCATTGCGTTCAAAAATGTACTCAAGGATGATTTCAGCAAACACACAAAGGGGTCCTTTAATGGATATTTTTCAGAGCCGCAAAGCACGCTGTGTTCTATGATATGCGGCGTTCCGCAGCTGTCGCATGGGGGCGTTGCAAAGGAAACTGAAAAAACTTTGTTATCGTCGTCATTTTTTATATATATCAAATGAGCTTTCGTCTTTACGTGCTCATAAATAAACGCCTCAGAGGCTATTTCACCGATGTGTTCTTTTTTTACAAGCTCAAAACCGTTGTTTATTGTCTGATCCATAATTCTCCTCCATAAATTAAAAATTTAAACCTATTATATATTATATATATTTGTTTGCCAAAATAATTTTATTTTAAAATGATTTTTGTTATAGTAACAAACAGAGGTGAGATAAATGGTATTAAATTATATTATGGCGATAGCGCCTTCGGTATTGATAATAATTTATATATTAAAGTTTGACCGCTACCGCAAGGAACCGGTAGGCTTGCTTATTAAATTGTTTGTCGTGGGTATGATAACGGTAATTCCCGCTATCATTTTCGAATCGCTTATTACGATGGTTTTCGGAGAGCCCTATACGGTCGAAGGTATCATACTGTATGCGGTATTCGGCGTAGCGCTCGTTGAGGAGGGCGTAAAGTTTTGCGGCGCTAAATGGTTTTCATACAGAAATAAGGCTTACGATGAGCTTTATGACGGTATCATATACTGTGTAATGGTTTCTCTGGGTTTTGCTACTGTTGAGAATATATTGTATGTAGCTCAGTACGGAATGCAAACAGCTGTACTGCGCGCGCTCACCGCGGTGCCCGCCCATGCCGTATTTGCGGTTCTTATGGGGTATTTTCTTTCTCTCGGTAAATTTATCGACCGCTCGCGGGGCTTTTACCGCTTTTGTTCTATAGCGGCTCCCGTGCTGGCTCACGGTATATACGATGCGATATTGTTTTTGCAATTTGACTGGATGCTGTTCATTTTCGTTCCTTTTATCATATTTCTTTATATAAGGTCGATACAGCTCATAAAGGAAACATACAATGCGCCTCCGTTCGAAGAGACGCCTCCCAATATTCAATAACAACCCGTTTTGCCATTGATGCCGCTTATTTTACGGTAATAATAAGAAACGGATATACTCGTACTTGCTTGAAGCCTAAAGGCTGTTCTTGCTATGAGGTATATCCGTGTTTTTTATAGTTTTGTTTGTTTTATATTATGGCTGTGACGGAGTATTAATTTTCGTTATCGAAGCAATGAACGAATCGGTATTGGGAGTTTGTCCGTCATAGTAAAGTACCGTCCATACGATAAGCGTATGGTCATGTTCTCCCACATAAAATGTCGTGCGCCCGTGCCCGTTGGTTTGAGCTGAAAAACACGTATAATCTTTTTGAGCTATTGTCGCCATGGAGAGCTCTGATACCGTATAAGAAGCTTTTTCTTTCAGGTGCTTTTGCATTCCCATAATATAATTTTCGGCGCTGATATATGCCGAAGATTCTTTGTTTGTATCCACAAATGCCAGGTAAACGCACGCTGCGCCTGCGGAATCGACAAGACCGAAATCGTAATAGCAGGAGGCGTTGCTGCCGAGTATATCTTCCTTGGTGTAGGTGCCGTTATTGATAAGAACTATCTGATTTGTTTGCACTTTGCTTTGTATTTCTTCCGCCGACATAAGTCGGCTGCCTTCCGGCATTGAAAAGCTAACGTCGAGCCATTCGTTGGTATATACGTTGTTTTCGATGCTGCCGAACTGTACGTCACCGGAGCGCACTTCGTCATTATCATCTTTTGTGCAGGAAGCTGTCGTAAGTATAACGATAAGACTCAGCAGAAGAGCTGCAAATTTGGTATATTTATGCATATATGATAATACCTTCTCAATTTATTTTTTTATTCTATCATAGAGCCGCGGGAAAAAGTATAAATTTATTAAATTATGTGCATTACGAAGAGTGCTGTAATATAATAAACATCAATGGGAGTATATTATGGAAAAATTTAAGGATTATGAATATAAACACGTGGATTTTGAAACCGGCGCGGCAAAAGCCATGGCGATAATAGGAGCTATGAGAGATGCTTCGAATTTTTCTGCCTTCAAAAAAGCAACGGAAGAGTTCAATGTGCTTTACTCTGATATAATAAGCAGCGTATGGCTGTGCGAAATACGCCACACGATAAATACCAACGATGAATTTTATGCGCAAGAACAGGAGTATTACGACAAATGCATGCCTGCATTTTTACCCGTACTAAACGAGTACTGCAAGTGCATGACGCAAAACCCTTATGAAAACGAAATAAAAGAAGAGTGGGGCGCGCACATCCTTACTATTTGCGAGTATCAGCTAAAGAGTATGGATATGAGTATTATCGGCTTAATGCAGCAGGAGAACGCTCTTGCGAGCGAATATCAAAAGCTTATGGCTTCCTCTCAAATAGAGTTCATGGGGAAAACGTACACTCTGCCTTCTCTTACAAAATTTTTTGAGGACCCCGACAGGGAGGTTCGTATAAAAGCGGTAAAGGCTTTTAATAACTTTTTAAGCGATAAGTGTTCAATACTGGACGAATTGTTTGACAAATTGGTAAAGGTGCGTACGCAAATGGGTAAAGCAATGGGGTACGACTCTTATCTGCCTTTGGGTTATATCAGGATGAGAAGATATGACTATGCTCAAGCGGATATTGCGGCGCTGAGAGCCGAAATTAAAAAATATGCAGTCCCTTTGTGCACAAAATTGAGAGAGGCTCAGGCACGCAGAGTCGGTGTAGAAAAACTCATGTTTTGCGACGTCAAATATATGTTTTCGGACGGCAACCCCGCATTGAGCGGCGATGACGATTATATCATCGCACAGGCAAGAGAAATGTATTCCGAAATAGACCCAAAGACAAAAGAATTCTTTGACTTTATGTGCAATAGTGAACTTTTGGATTTAAAAAGCAGAAAGGGAAAGGCTATGGGAGGGTATT
>CAYTMY010000145.1:3368-4235 GCA_964439075.1 uncultured Lachnospiraceae bacterium
CTCAACGAGCGCAGACGCCGAGGTCTTAACGCATGAAGCGGGACATGCGCTGAATACTTATTATGTTATGAACAAGTACAATATGCTTCAGCTCGCACAGTCTACTTATGAGGTCGCCGAGATACATTCAACCGGTATGGAGTATCTCACTTCGCCTTACATGGAGAGATTTTTCGGCAAGGATGCGGATAAGTACCGTTTTTCGCATCTGTTTTCCACTATCACTTTTCTGCCTTACGGTACGTGTGTGGATGAGTTTCAGCATATTGTTTACGAAAATCCGAACATGTCGCCTGCCGAGAGAAGAAAAACGTGGCGTTCCCTGGAAAAAGAATATATGCCGCATCTCGACTACGGAGATAACGAGGCGCTTGAGAGCGGCGCTTACTGGTTCAGGCAGCTGCATATTTTCATGCACCCTCTGTATTACATCGATTATGTTCTTGCGTCAGTTTCTGCACTTGAAGTGTATGGTATAATGAAAAAAGATAAAAAGCAAGCATGGAAGATATATAACAAACTCTCCTCTTTCGGCGCTTCATTGCCCTACAAACAGCTTTTAAAGGAGTCGGGTTTAAAGTGCCCTCTTGAAAAAGGCGTTCTAATGGAAGTGATCGAACCATTATATGAGGAACTGTGTCTGCAATAATAAATGAAGAAAGGCAGTAAAAATGAAAAAAACAAAAGGATTCATGGCGGAATTCAAGCAATTTATCAATAAAGGAAACGTAATGG
This sequence comes from uncultured Lachnospiraceae bacterium, assembly GCA_964439075.1. Lineage (GTDB taxonomy): Bacteria > Bacillota > Clostridia > Eubacteriales > Anaerofustaceae > CAYTMY01. Next base: position 4,104 of record CAYTMY010000145.1, read on the forward strand.
ATATGGCGGTGGGCATCATTATCGGCACCGCATTTACCGCCATAGTCAATTCCCTTGTAAAGGATATTATTATGCCGTTTATCGGTATTATCAGCGGGGGTATAGATTTGTCCGCTCTCAAGCTCGTAATCA
>CAYTMY010000146.1:0-3406 GCA_964439075.1 uncultured Lachnospiraceae bacterium
CTTATAATGAAGAAGGAGAAATACTCTTGGCGGGCCCTACGGTCATGAAGGAATATCTGAAGCATCCCGAAGAGACTGCTCAGACCCTCAGAAAGCATGCCGACGGGCTGACGTGGGTCTATACGGGAGACTTGGGCGCCATGGATGAAGAGGGCTTCATATATTTCCGCGGAAGGATAAAGAGGATGATAATCTCATCGGGCTACAATATTTATCCCGCACAGCTTGAAAATATTCTCGACGCAAACGAATTGGTACACATGAGTTGCGTTGTCGGAGTGCCCGATTCATATAAAATGCAGAAGGTAAAGGCGTTCGTGATGCTCAGAAAGGGTGTTGAACCGGACCGCATTACAAAAGAAGCTCTTATGGCGTACTGCAAAAAATATATAGCTAAATATGCCATGCCTTACGATATTGAGTTCAGAGAAGAGCTGCCGACCACGCTTGTGGGTAAAGTCGCCTACAGACAACTTGAGGAAGAAGAGCTTGCGAAAACAGCGGTGGAGAGTGCACAGTAAGATAATTCGTTGGTAATACCCGATAATCCACCATAAAAAATAAAGGTCACAGCGTATGCTGTGACCTTTATTATATTTGTTTGTTATTTCAGTTTATTTCCGCAGTTTGCACAGAAGAGTGCGTCGTTCTTATGGGGCTTTCCGCATTTTGGGCAGACGGGTTCTGCATTATTTTGCTGCGTCTGTGCATCGGCAGGAGCTGTGCCGACCGTTTGTGTGGGCGCGGCGGCAGGTGCTGCGGATTGATAGTTTGTATTTCCCGTATAAGTATTGTTGGGGTTGTTATTGTATGTGGTGTATGCGGGAGCCTGATAATATGTTTTCACCATTCTGTCGGGATTATCGACCGCTTCTTGGTAGAAGCATGCTCTTACGAGCCCCATGAAAACAGGCACGAATACGAATGCGGCGAGTATGAAGATAAATTCGATGAAGGCGAAAACGAAGCCTATTCCTCTGAGCATTCCGAGTGAAGTCAGAATAATGGAGACAAGCGATATGCCCAATCCGATGAGGAATTCCGCAAGGAACATCTTACCCCTGTAACCGTTTGTCATCTTGATGGATTTTTTCAGAGCTTCGGTAGGGGATGTTTCGGGTTCGTTCATAAGTATGTAGGGTGTGAATCTGTACGTGTAAGTTTTGATTACAGCCATGACTACGCCCGCAATGGGTATAAGCGCCCATATAAATATCCAAAGGTACATCCAGCACATGCCGCCTGCGACATGCCAAAAGTTTTTAAATCCCTTGAACAGTTCTTCCGATTCGGGTTCTTTGCCGTTTAGTTTATTTAAATAGATAATTTCCATACTTGCGTATAAAACGGCGGCGACGGGAACCGAGATGATAGGCAAGATACCCATCCATGTAGCGAGCGATATGAGAAGCGTTCCCAAAAGAGAGAAGCCCCATATCCTTGTGAAGTTTGTTTTAAGTGTGTCAGAACATCTTCCGTAAATAGCTTTTATCATTGTTTTCTCCTAATTATATTATGTTTTATTTAATCGTATAACAATTCACGCCGAAATACAATTAAAGGAAAATTATTATGATGAAGATTTTCTAATCTTTGAACAATGCCTTTGTGAAAATTTCATTATAAACGAGTCTTGGCGCGATAGTGTGTGGTATTATAAAAATACATAATTCGGCAGAACGCCATGGTGTTATTGTCGGCATTTTAAAGTTAGGAGTACTTGTCATGGAAAAACAACGCAGAGCAATTTTAAACAACAATGGTTTTACTCTCGTAGAGGTTCTTGCCGTAGTGATTATTTTGGGCGTGCTTGCGGGAGTGGTAATACCGAGCGTTTCGAATTATATAGATAAGGCAAAAAAAACGGACTGCGAGACAAGGCGCAATATAATAATGAGCGAATATATTACATACTCGCGTTTGTATGGCGAACGCTCTGTGTCCGACGTGTTGGCAGGCAACGACCCCTACATCGATATTGCAAAATACAAGTGCCCTTCGGGCGGTAAGCTGACATATTCAGCAGGAGAGATATCGTGCAGCATACACAGCGACAGACATTATTTTCTTCCTTCCTCCGATAAGCACCTGTATGCCTCCGACGTCATCGGCGTATGGAACGATTATTTGGAATTTTTGAAAAAGAGCGGCATTACGGGTATCAAGGCGGACAGCGACGGTGTGGTGACCTACGACAACAACAAGAATTTTTACCGCGATGCGAGTTTTGAAGCGTTCCTTAAAAATCAACTCGGCGTTAACGACGTTTTGCGGCAGAACTTCACAAATATGAAAATAGTCATGAAGGAGCCTAAAAGCGAAATTTCCCAATTTTCGGGCGCCACGGTTGCAAGCGTATATTACAAGGTGGGTTCGAATTGGTATATAGTATACGCCGATACGGGCAATCGGTATGGAATATCAAACTCTTACGGCAAGGATAAAACCAATTGGATGAACTTTGTCAGGGATGAGCAGGCTCTCGCTTCTCTTTTAGGGGGCGGGGACGTATGGAAAGAATAAAAATATTACATCACAATTACAACGGGGAATACTTATGCAGACAGCTTCACATATATATGAAATAATACTTGCGCTTCTTCCCGCAATAGCGTTGATGTGGCGCGGAGGCGTTTTCGGCGGCGGTTATAACGGAAAAGATATGTTCGCATACTATACGAACCTGAGCAATCTGCTCGTGTGCGTATATTTTGCATTGCGCTGTATCTTCAGGGCTGTCGGCATAGATTTTGCTCGGGGACTTTTGTTTTCTGCCACGTCGCAATTTGCCGTTACTTTGGGTATAACGGCGACATTTGTCATATACCACTTTATCCTGCGTCCTGCGGTGGAAAAAAATAAGGAGGAATTCGAAGAATTTTCTCATTTTTATACTCCCACAAATATTCTCGTGCATTATGTTGTGCCTCTTTTGACGCTCGTATATTGGTTTGTATTTGCCGATAAGGAAGGTCTGGGTGTGGGAAGCGTATTTGCGTGGGTCTGTCTGCCTCTTTTGTACTCGGTGTACGCTTTCGTAAGGGCGCCGTTCAAAGGAAATATTTATAAGACCGAAAGCCCTTATCCGTATGAGTTTATGGATCCTTACGCTATAGGTTGGAAAATGGTATTGAAGTGCATGGGGCTGCTTACGGTCATATTTATCGCCGTAGGGTTCGTATTTTTGTTTATAGCTAAATTGATTGTCAAACTGTAAAAATACGCTCCGATTTTTTATCGGAGCGTATTTTTTTAGACCATAAGCTTGCATATTTCGTTGGAGAATGCCACAGGGTCGTCTATTGGCATACCCTCTATGAGAAGGGCTTGGTCGTAGAGCAGATTTGCATAGGCTTTTATTTTTTCACTCTCTTTATTCTTTATATCTCGATCTAATTGATCTACT
>CAYTMY010000146.1:3416-4062 GCA_964439075.1 uncultured Lachnospiraceae bacterium
TTCACTCTCTTTGTCTGCCGCGAATTCTTTTTTGAGCGCTTCAAATACGGGATGCTGCGCGTTCAGCTCAAGTATTTTGTCGGCGGTCACTTTCTCTCCGTTCGGCAATTGGTTGAGAACCTTTGCCATTTCCATGGTGATGCCTTCGCCGCTTGCAAAGCAGACAGCGTGAGTTTTCAGCCTTGAAGATACCTTGACCTGTTTTACCTTATCTCCGAGGGCGTTTTTGAGAGCTTCAAGCAACTCCTTGTTTTCAGATATTTCCTCTTCCGCCTTCTTTTTTTCTTCCTCAGTCATTTCTATTCCGAGGTCGTCTCCCGTTACCGAACGGAACTCCTTGCCGTCTGTTTCATGCAGCACGTTCAGTGCAAATTCATCTATGTCGTCGGTGCAATAGAGTATTTCGTAGCCCTTGTCTTTGAGCATCTCCGTTTGCGGCAGCTTCGTTATTTTTTCGATGCTTTCTCCGCAAGCGTAGTATATATATTTCTGTTCGGGCTTCATTCTGGAAATATATTCGGCAAAGGTGGTGTATTTATCCTCATGAGAAGAGACAAACATAACAAGCTCTTTGAGATTGTCTTTATTTGCTCCGAAATCGGAGTAAATACCGTACTTCAGCTGCATTCCGAAGTTTTTAAAGAAC
>CAYTMY010000147.1:0-4004 GCA_964439075.1 uncultured Lachnospiraceae bacterium
TTCATTTTCTCAGCGATGAGAAAACGAAGCGTGCGGTGCATAAGTTCGACTAGCTGAAAATAAAAGTCCATTTTTAGAGTCTCACTTAGCTTTGCATAACTTCGACTAGCTGAAAATAAAGTTCCATTTTCAGAGTCTCAGTTAAAAACAATTCGGTGCTCCAAGCGCCGCACGGGCGCAAGCGCGATATATGAAGATAGGGCACAAGGGATTTTTTTGTTCAAGGGGACAGGTCTTGAAGTTAAATGAAATTTACTTCATTTATAAGTTTTAAACTGTCCTCTCAAACACAAAGCCTCGTCCTTAACATCCCTTTACGCATTTAATACGAGCCGCTTAGGCTCGTATTAAATGCGTTTTGCCCTTAAATCCCTTGACCTTAATCCCTTACGCCCTTAACCTCGAATACGAACCGACCCTGTTCGGATTCGACAGAGGAGGAACAGCTCCCGCGCACAAGCAGCCACCGCTTTGCGGTGACTGCGCCCACAGCGGGGGCTGTTCCGACGAGCGATTTTAATAGTCCTCCAACTCCTCCACCTTGTTTTTCATCCATTTGCCCGAGTAGTAGAACCATACTATCAGTATTACGGACGCCATTGAAGCTATAGGCACTCCATAAGCAATGCCCTCAAGACCCATACCGAGCGTAACGCCCAAAAGCAAACATGCGGGTATCCTCACTATTACGGCGGAGAGCATATTATTTACAAGCGAAAACGTCGTATGACCGCTTGCGATGAAAAGTCCGTTGTAGCAAAAAACCACAGGTACGAGAAAGTAGTCGTAGGCAAATGCCCGTAAGTATATCACTCCGTCCTCTATCATTTTGGGGTCGTTTCCGAAAAGTGCGATTATCTCCGCGGGGATAAACCGTGTAAGAACGAATATTGCGGTGCCTATCACAATGGCTATTCCCGTACCTATATATGCGGTCTTTTTGGCTCTGTCCCACTTGCCCGCGCCTATGTTTTGCGCCGCCATGGTGGAAATGCTGCCGGAGAGCGCCGCCGCCGGCATAATGGCAAATCCGTTGAACTTGCCTACCACGCCCACCGCTGCGGAGGCAGTAACACCGCCGACTATATTGACGAGCGCTGTTATGAATAAAAACGATACGCTTGTGATGCCGTTCTGTACGGCGGTAGGCGCACCTATTTTTGCTATGCGTCCGAGCATTCCCTTGTCTATTTTAAATGAGGAAAGCTTAAAGTCGAAAATAAAATCGTGCCTGCGAAGGTAAATAATGCAAAGTACCATGCTCAGCGCCTGTGAAAATACGGTGGCTATGGCGGCTCCGTTAGCTCCCATACCGAATTTGCCCACAAGCAAAAGGTCGAAAACAACGTTCACCACACACGCGACGCACACGAAATACAAGGGGCGCTTGCTGTCTCCCATACCTCGCAGTATGCCGCTTAACGCGTTATAGCCGAAAATGAATATTATACCGAGTGAAGTCACCGTAAGGTAGCTTTTTGCTTCGGAATACGCTTCGGTCGGCGTCTGTATCATTTTAAGAAGCGGGTTTCTGAAAATGAGCATGAATGCCGTCATAACGACGGCAACGGCGATAAGGGAGGTGATGAGCGTAGAGACTGTTTTTTGCATGGCTTCTCTGTTTTTGGAGCCGAGGTACTGCGCAATGAGCACTGTGCCTCCCACGCAAAACCCTATAATTATATTCGTGAAGATAAACGTAAGCTGACCTCCGATATTTACGCCCGACATACTTGCCGTGCCCGCGTAGTTGCCCACTATGAGCATATCGGCGATGCTGTAAAGCGATTGTATAACGTTCGATAAAAGAAACGGCAGCGAAAAAAGTATGAGATTTTTCAGCAGATTGCCTTCCGAAAGGTCTTTTTCTATGGAATTTGTTTTCATTGGTTCTCCTTGAGGCTGCCCCGTAAAAGCAGCATTCAAATTTTAACTCTTTTCTCGATGCAAGTCAATAACTCTTCTTCAGCCCGTAAGGCGAGAAAAAAGATGAAATAACGGCAATTATATGTTATATTTATGAATATAATTATTTATGGAACATGACAAAAGAAGGGGAATTTCTCTTATGAAACAGCACAAAAGAATGCTTGCCGCGATACTGTGTATTCTGTTTTTAACGTGCGCTTCATGCCGAGCGCAAAATACAGTCGTCCGAGCAGATAAAAAACTTTCGGAGATATCCTATGAGGGATTCAGTCTCGAAAAATCAAACGCAATAGCGGGTGAAATAAGAGAAATCCTTACGAAACCGCACATCAAAAGCAGAGCCGCTCAACTTTGCAAGCGCTTTGACTCTCTTTTGGAAGAATACGACAAATGCACGACGCAGTTTGTTTTGATAACCGCGCAGTACAACGCCGACCCCCACCGGACGCAGGCGGAAACGAGCTATAATGAAACAAACGACAGCGCGACTGCTCTCGACGACCTTATAAAGACCCTTATAGGTGAAATATATTCGGCGGGCTACAGTGAAGTTCTCGAAGAGTACACGGGCAGCGAAAAAATAGCAGCCTTTGACGGGCATACCGCCCTTACCGATGAAATGAATGAGTGCTCCGACCTCGACGACGAGCTTTGTACCGAATATATGCGCGTGAGCACCTCCGATGAATATTCGGGAAGAGCGCGCTACAAAAGAATGGGCGAGCTTATAGTGGATATGGTAAACGTCAGAAACGAATACGCTCTTCTGAAGGGATATTCGAACTATATAGACTATGCGTTTGAGAATATCTACATGCGCGATTACACCATGCAGCAGTTTTCGCAGGCGGCGGAATATATACGCACACATCTGAGCGAAGCGTATTTCAAATACGACAATATAACGAAGTATTCCGATACCGACGGCTTTGACAGCTCCCGTATGGAAGAGGGTATGCGCGCCATAGCGGATAACGAAAATCTTCCCGAGACAGTACGTGAAGCCTCTTCCTATATGCTTGAATACGAACTTATATATAAGCCCGATCCGCAAAAGAGCATTCCGTCAACATGGTGCGGAAAGCTTTATACCCAAAACGAGCCCGTCATGTACATAAGCAACCTTAACAACATAACCGATACCATACAAATACTTCATGAGTCGGGTCATTACCTGAATTTCTATATTTTACAGCAACCCGCTTTTTATGACAATCTCTTAATATCGCTCGAAATAGCGGAAACACAATCGCAAGGATATATGCTCATGTATTGGGACGAATACGCACAGGCTTTTCCCGAATACAGAGATGCTATCGAGAATGAGACCCTCTACGAACTTATACGATATATTTACGATGTCAGTATGCGCGCCGAATTTGAATATAGGCTGTACACCGAACCGAATCTTACTTATGAGAGAGCGTGCGAAATATATGCGGAGCTGTGTTCTCTTTACGGCTTCAGCACGCCTGAATACGGGTGGTCGGGTGCTGTCCACTATGCCGAGCGACCCGCATATTTGGTGAGCTACCCCGTAAGCGCGCTTGCCGCCGCTGCGATATGGGACATATCTCTTAGCGACGATGCACAGGCAAATGAAATATATGCAAATATCGCTTCTTACGGAAGCAACATGACCTTTATGAAAATGTGCGAGCAGTGCGGCCTCGGAGATGTGTTCGGCGAAGACTTCATAATAAAATTAAAAACCGATTTTGAGACGCGGAAATGATAAAAGCGTAACGCGCGCGGCATTTTTTCATACTATATACCGAAGCAAATATTTGATGAGGTAATAACTATGTGTCAGTGCGACTGTGCCTGCTCTGTATGCGAGAATTATGAATATTCTTGCAGAACGGTTTGCACGCCGGGCGGAGCCGTATTTTACTACAACGACTGCAAAACGCCCACTGCGACCTATAAAGCCTTTTATGGAAGAGCTTTCGAACAATGATATACGATCCGAATCGCCTTATGTGCGCTTTCGGCAAAAGACCCCGAAATTTCGGGGTCTTTTTTTAATTTCTTTCGTTGAAGGTGCGCATAGCGGTGGCTATTGCCGCGTACAG
>CAYTMY010000148.1:0-3955 GCA_964439075.1 uncultured Lachnospiraceae bacterium
TTTATCCTTTTTTAATGCCAGATATATCAATATTATAACAGCATAAGCAATAATGATCACATTCGCCATAGGTGGATTCCCCGCAAAAAGCGCCACTACTTGCGTTGACATGATGAGATAAGTAATTAGCACAACAGCCTTGAGTCTTCCCGGGCTATACTTGCGCGTATACTTGCTTTCGCTCCATTGTTTCGGGTATTGCTTCGGCAGATTGATAATCCCCGCCATCGGTATGAGCGACGACAATATGGTCATCCCCACGGCAACCTTCGATATTACAGTTAAGTCTATTCCCGCGAGCGTAGGTATCAATCCAAACAGATAAAAGACGCTCATCAGTATATACGGCGCACCGTATTTATTTATTTTGGACCAGCTCTGCGGAAGCCAACCATCGCGGCAGGCGTTTATAAGCGAACTTGAATACCAAACAAAGCTTGAATTTAACGTGGTTACAAGAGCGCCCATTGCGCCTCCGATAATGAAAATAGCATAGAATATCCTATTCGGAAAAATAATTTTTGCCGTAATCGAAAGCGGCTTCCATGCAACCGTTGCAATATCGGCGCTTCCCGCTGCCACTACGCCTATGAGCATGTAAAGAAGACATACTCCTGTGGTAACTATCAGTATTACCTTCAATATTACCTTTGAAGCATTCTTTATTTGCGGTGCAAAGTCCGTAATAATATAAGCGCCGCTTACCGCAAAAAATAACAGCGATACTGTTGTATAAAACCCCGAAACACCTCCTGTAAAAAAACTTGCTTTATCAAAAAAATCAGGTTGGATTTTACCCATACCGAATATGACATAGGAAACCAAACCGGTAAGAAGCAGCGCAAACATAATATTCTGCATTTTCGCAGCGGATTTGACTCCAAACAGATTGATTATGTAAAATATGCTTAAAATGCTTACCGCAACAAGCTTTTGAACTAACGGTGACGCCGCAAAAGGGAAAAGAGATGCAAAATATTGGGCAAACGAAATGCCGAAGATAGCTATAGTAAGTCTGCCGAATAAATATATGTAGGCGTAGAACCCACCGACCTTTTTCCCCAACAGTTCCTTTGAATACACATAAGCTGCGCTCATCGAAGGAAGTACGCTGCTCATCATAAAAATCGGACGGAAGCTTATTAAAAACAATACGGCACATACGGGAAAAGCGAGGAAAACGCTCCGCCCCGTCATGCCTATGCCAAGACCTGTTAAGGTTATTATCCCCGAACCTATTGCAAAACCCGTCGCCATGGAGAGAGTGTCAAAAAACGATAATTTGTATTCCTTATCCATATTATCCGATTACCTTGCTTATTTTTTATATTATTATTGAATGCCCGCTTTTTCGGCGGGCATTCGTCTATGAGCGGATATTCAGAAGGTATTGAGCATCACGAAGAGAAACATCTCTGCATTGAGTCCGTCCCATATAGGCTGTATTATCTCATCTTCTCCCTCATACGTGGTATTTGATGATTTGTAATCCGCCCAGCTTTCAAAATAGTTTGTAGGGATCATCTTTTCCTCCTGTTAAATACTGTAGTTGTGAACAAACTCATGCACGGCGATTAAATTTTCCGGTTTCGCGTCGCGTAGCACAAGTAATTGCTTATCGGTCGAAAAGACATACCCTCCTCCCGGAGCAAGCACATCTATTACTTCTTTTGCTTTATCTATGCATTGTTCCTTCGTACCCATACCCAAAAGTGACAGCGGATAGAACCCTGAAATTCCCATTAAACCGCCGAGTCGTTCTTTTGCCAAAGCGGGATCGCCGAATTCGAATATACCGAGTATGCGTTTAGGAGGCAAACTTTGCAAGCAGTCATAAAACCGTTCCCAACCTCCTTCAAACTGGATAACAAAGTTAAAGCCCTTTGCAGCCAAGTTATCAAGCAACTGTTTGAAAGTCGGGTAAAAAAGCGTTTCAAATTGCTTTGCCTGCAGAAAGTGCGGTATAAGCGTAGGTAAAAAGATAAAAGGAAACGCCTTGTCGGGAGCGCGGAAGCTCAATTCGCCCGTAGCTTCCATTAGCGGCAATAAAGCTTCGCATGCTTCTTTGAGCTTCTGAGGCGTACGTCGCACATCCGTCAGAATATTGACTAAACCTCTCACGCTGCTGCCAAGATAATCAAAAGGCGCTTTTGTAAGATTGGTATACACCATAGGCACATTCATTTTGTGGGAAAGTGCAAATTTACCGCCTATAAGTCCGCCGAGGTAGTTGGAATTACCGAGATTTGCTTTCATCAAGTTATACATATTTTTTGGAAAAGGCTCGTCCATTGCTCCGAGACTTCTCGGAAGAACTTTTTCGGCTATCGCTTTAAACGGGTCCTTTATCAGTTCGTCAAGTTCGTCATTTTCCAAGGTGTAAATTTCGGGATGCTGCAAAAAGCCTTCTTCACTTTGCACAAAATTTTTCGAGCGCATTAATTTATAAAAAATCGCTCCTTTTGTGTAAATATTGCCTACTCCGTCGCAATATACTTTTTCAAAAAGCTTTTCCGTGCTTTCTATCACGAGCTGCGGGTCGTATGTTGCTTTTTTTAAATTTTTATTGTTCATTTGCACCGCATATAAAGCATCCATCATCAGATACACGGGTATATTCGCAGTAGGCTTGCCTTGTATGGCATTTAGGAACATTTCGACTCTGGAGTCATATAAATTGGTTGTCATGCTATTCTCCTGTAAGTAATTTAAATACCGAATTTAAACTAACACTTTTCTTTTTTAGCGAATTTAGCTATAAGCGCGATCGCCGTGGCGATAAATCCGCCTACTGCAAAAGCCATAAACATAAATCTTTGATCCATATTACCGAATATTTGTCCAATCCATTTTTGAACATAGCTTGTGCCGAAGCAACCGAGATAAATAGCCGAGGAAAGTATTGCCAAACTCGTTTGTCTCTGTGAAGGAGGAACGAGCTGCGTATTTTTAATGAAGCACATCGGAGTAAGCGTTCCCTGACCGAAACCGATGAGTATTTGCGCAATCATCACCATTCCGACATTAGTGGATTTTGCAAGGCAGAAAAATCCTGCGCCTATCATTAAACAAGATACTGTGACAGTCCAGCTTTTCAATAATTTTGTCGTTCCCGTCAATACAAAGCCGGCTAAGAATCCCAAACCTGTCAGCAATGCCATTGTAAGACCGAGAAGTGCCGGAGAGCCTATTGCATTTTTCAGATAGAATACCGACATATTAGTCGGAGTAACGAGGGCTACAAGCTGTACGATGCACAGATAGAGCGGCAAAAACCAAAATGAACCGGGCAGCTTTTCTTTAGCGGCGCCGCCTGCGGCGTTCGCATTTTTTTGCACGGGAGTATTGGGTACGCCGATAAGAACAAGTATGAATATAACAAATGCTACGGCAAATCCCAGGAAGTTGTATTTCCAGCCCATTGCCGCAAGGCTGCCGCCGACGATTGAACCGAGCATTGATCCGAGGTTCGATATTCCGCTGCCGTAACCCAGTAATTTATCACGTTTTTTGCCTTCGTAAAAATCAATTATCAGCGCGTTGGCCTGCGGAAATACCAAGCCGACTCCGACGCCCATAACAAGCCTGTCTATCATAAGTGCGCTTACCGTTGTAAGGTTGGAGCCTATAATTCCGCAAATTCCGTAGATTGCCAAACCTATAAGAACAAGCACTTTTTTTGAAATGTATTTTGACAGCCTTCCCGATATAAGAGCAAACACAGCTATCGTTATATACATCGAAGTCATAATCATGCGAATAGTGGGAAACGGCGTTTCGGGAAAAGAAGCCGCCAATGAACTGAGCGCCGGCGCTATAAGCGAACCGCTCACATAAATAAGTAAAGAAACGGACAGTACAGAAATTGTGTTAAAACCTGATAATTTTTTTTCCATAGATAATCTCCTTATCATTTTTTACCAAGGTCAATTTTAAGCTAAAAAAAATTAGAAAA
>CAYTMY010000149.1:0-3947 GCA_964439075.1 uncultured Lachnospiraceae bacterium
CAAAAAGCGCCCGAACATATATACTCCCCCTTGTTTGTTTACGGCGTCAATAACGCTGCCCGCCTTGTTGAGACTCATAAGGACGTCTCCGTTTACTACGTACAAGCTGTAGAACACATAAGCATGAACTGTAATAAAAACGGTAATTGCGGCGAATATCAGTCCCTGAAATCTGTTTTTCGGCATTTTATAACTCCTTTCCATAAAAAAACAAGCGTGCTTTCGGTTTACCAAATCAAGAAGTTCCGTGATCAGATTTATGCGCAAAAGCACTACTTGTGTCGTTGTACATCTTTATTTTATTGACTTTGGCAGAATAACATTTCACAAAGAAAAAAGCAAGAAGGAAAATTTAACTTTCCGAATTTGTTTTGCGGCGCCGAATATGTTTCACGTGAAACAATACCGTAGGTGTGATATAATGTTTCACGTGAAACAATGTATGCCGTTCTAAAGGTTCAAACGGGTTTTTGTGAGCAAAAAAGAGGTATAAAACGCGTTAAAAAGGATGTGGCTATGCATATAACGGTCATTGCCGTGGGCAAATTAAAGGAAAAAGAGTATGTGTCTCTTTGTGCTGAGTATGAAAAAAGGATATCCCGCTTTGCAAAAATGACTTTAAAAGAGGTCAGCGATTTTGACTGCGATGCGGACGCTTTGGCGGTAAACAAAGAAGGCGCCGAAATAATAAAAGCTCTTCCCAAAAGCGCGTATGTTGTGGTGTGCGACCCTGCGGGAGCGCCGCTTTCAAGCGAAGGATTAGCGGAAAAACTAACATCACTCGGAAACTGCGGCGAAAGCGAAGTGTGCTTTGTCATAGGCGGTTCGTGCGGAGTAAGCGATGAAGTGAGAAAAAAGGCGGATATGCTCTTGTCCTTTTCCGCTATGACCTTCCCTCACAGGCTCTTTCGCGTGATGTGCCTGGAACAGATATACCGTGCGTTTAAGATAAACGCCAATGAGAGATACCATAAGTGATGAGATGTGCCGCCGTGCTTGCGGCGGTAAATTTTTTCGGAAAATATATTCTACACTAAAACAGAACGGAAGTTATCTTCCGCTCTGTTTTTATCTGTAAGCTTTCTTCGCCTGCTTATTGCTTGCTTTTGCCCGAACAAGCTCCCCTATTTCTGCTTAGGCGAGAGGTCAAGCTTGAAATAAGGCAGTATTTCTATATTCATACCCTCGACTATTTCCTTGCTCTGCTTTAGCAGCGCCTTTGCCGTTTCGTCCTCAATTCCCGTCGTCTTTAAAACCGTAAGCACTTTGTAGTCCACAAACTCGTCAAAAGGCACGTCGATGATACCTTCGTAATAAGAAGTGATGAGCGCGACCGAAGCACCCTTTGCCGCTATGGTGCGCATATCGGGCTCCTTCGATTCCTCCCCCAGGAAGTAATCGTTGTTTAAAAGAGTATATTGCGACATGGTGATGTTTGCACCCGAAAGAGGCTGGGAGTTGAACAGCTCCTTATAAAAACGTATGACGTTTTTATCGTCTTTGAAAACCATAAGCTGCAGGCGCATCTCTATGGCGGAGGCGAGCTTGGGCGAATACGAATCGTACTTGTTTAAAAGATAGCGCATTACATTATTGTTGTAGTATTGCTGCATGTAGTTGATGTACACAATATTGCCTATCTCGGCCTTCGTATCGAAATGGTACGAGAGCGAGCCGGGAGATATATCCAGAATGCTCGATATCTGCTTATAGGTCGTCTTGTCAAACCCCTGTTCATAAAACAGCTTTTCAACGGTTTCAATAATGTTCTTTTTTAAATCGGTAAGTTTAGATGTCATAAAAAATTCCCGTTTATTCTTTTTTTATATAATAACACAGACATTTCTGTTTGCAAACAAAAATATTTGTAAACTTGCAATTATTTTGCTTGACAACTGTTGAATATAGTTTATATTGTTTACAAACAGTAATTGTATATTTAATTACACATTAAAAAAGGAGTCGAAGAAATGAACAAAAAAGTTATGCATGTAGGCATCGCAGCAGCAATTATTCTTTTGATAAAACTGCTCGTGCCTGAAGTAAACGGTCTTACTGCTGCGGGAGTCAGCGTAATATCCGTTTTTGTCGCCACAGTCTATTTGTGGATAACGATAGGCGTCGACTGGGTAAGCATGTTGGCTATAGCACTGTTTGCCTGCTGCGGAGCTCTTACGCCCAACGCCTTATATGCAGCCTCCTTCGGTAACTGGCTCACGCCGTTTCTTATCGTGGGAATGATAATGAACAGCGCGCTGGCGGAATACGGCGTTACCGTGAGGATAGTGCAATGGTTTATGACGCGCAAGTGGCTGGAGGGTCGTCCGTGGTTATTTTTCATTACGTACTTATTCGCGTTTTACTTTGTCAGCCTATTTCTGGACTGCGGACCCGCGGCGCTCTTATTCCTTCCCATGGCGGAGGAGCTCTGCACGCAGTTGGGTTATCAAAAGGGAGACAAATTTCCTAAGGTCGTTTTTGCGGGTATTCTCACCTGCGTGCTGCTGGGCTTTTGCGCAACGCCCATATCGCACATTATCCCCGTTATGTTTATAGGCTTCATCGGCCGCGATATAGGAGGTATCTCCTTCATGCAGTACATGTCGGTGGTCATTCCCTACACACTGGCGGTTTTCGTGCTGATGATATTATTCTTTAAATTCGTCCTCAGACCCGACGTATCGAAGCTGAAAAACTACAGCGTCGAGGAAATGAAAAAGACGATAAAACCTCTCGATAAAAAAGGAAAGATAACGCTCATTACATATCTTGTGGTAATATTCTTTTGGTTGCTGCCCGATATCGGCAAGACGATAATTCCGACGGTCGCCTCGTTTGTGGGAAGCATAGGCTATGTTATAGCGCCCGCCATTGCCATTACGGTACTCTGCCTAATAAGAGTCGAAGGCGACAGCATCATCAACTTCCCCAAAGCCCTGGGTAAAGTAAGCTGGGTACAGGTGATACTCGTGGCGGCAATGAATGCCATGGGAGCCTGCATCACTGCGCCCGCAGCCGGTATAACCACCTTCCTTGCAACGACGTTTACGCCGCTTTTGCAGTCGGCAAACTCGTAGCTGCTTATCGTCGCAATAGTAACTATATGGGTATTGGTACAAACCAACTTTATGAGCTGTCTCGTTACAGGGCAAATGGTGTATGCCATTATAGTGCCTCTCGTAATAGCAATGCCCGCCTTGGGACTGAACGCGGCTGCCATAGCTTTGCTTATCGGTATAGTCTGCAACATCGGCATCATGACGCCGCCCGCCTCGGGACCTGCCGCTATCTTCATCACTACGGACTGGTTTGCGGTAAAGGATTCCATGAAATACGGAATACCCATAGTTCTTATATGCATACTCGCGGGTATATTTATATGCTATCCGCTTGCTGCGGCAATACTGTAGCATTTTAAGAAAGGATGAGCTTAATGTCTGAATACAACAAGAATTTCACAATGCCACAAGAGCCCGAAGCGCTCAAAAAAGAGAGACTCGACAATATCCGTGCGGCGCTTACGGGTGAAAACGTAAAAAGAATACCGCTTATATCCAACGACAGAACATATAAAATATTCGACGCGGGTTATAAGCTGAGCGAATGCCTGTACGATTAAGACAAAATGGCGGACGCTGTATATAAATATCACGATAGATATCAGTTCGATTCGTACTTTGATTTGGGAACGCGCAACCGCCTGAGAATAACGGACTGCTTCGACGCCGTGGTGTACGACATAAACGACGAAGCCGGTCACATGAACTTCCGGGATAAATCGCTTGAGCTGACGCCCGATGAAATAATGAAGCTGATACTTAAAAAAGGTATAAAAAAATTCGTATATGAAAACGTACTTCCCATAAGGTTCAATGTGAAAAACCGCGAAGACGCGGCGGAGCGTATAGCCGCGGCAGGCAAAGAGCTTGCGGAGTTCAACTCTTCAA
>CAYTMY010000150.1:0-3919 GCA_964439075.1 uncultured Lachnospiraceae bacterium
CGGTTGGATTCCCGGTTAAGGGGTATTAATCTGAATAACCTTTACGGCTTCGCTGGCAGGTAGGATAGGCGTCATGGAAATGTACGGATTATCTTTAAGCGAAAAAAATGCAGTCAGTTTTGAAAATGAGCTTGATTTCTCTTTGGAGTGTCTTTTGTCCCGCCGAAAGAAAGTCGGCAAGCCGAACATAATTGATATATACTACAATATATGGCAGGGCGGTATGCCTCAAATTATCGGCGCCGATGAAGAACAAAGAGAAGAGTACTACAACGCTTATGTCGAAACCTACCTCATGAGAGACGTCGCCGAGTTTGGCGGGGTTACGGATTCTTTACGCTTCAACCGATTTTTATCCTGCTGTGCGGCTCTCAATGCGGGACAACTTAATTATAAAAAGCTTGCCGAAGGAAGCGATATATCTCAGCCCACGGCAAAAGAATGGCTCAAGCTATTGGAAGGCTTGGGTGTGATATATTTGTTGAAGCCCTACTTTAACAATGAACTGAAAAGGCTTACCAAAACCCCGAAGATGTATTTTTACGATACCGGTCTTTGCGCACACCTGTCAAAATGGGTAACGCCGCAAACACTGATGAACGGAGCTGCCAACGGCAGTTATTTTGAGAACTTTGCGGTTATCGAGCTGCTTAAAAGCTATTCTTACTCAAAGGAGAAGGTAAATCTTTGCTATTACCGAGATTCAAACCAAAACGAGGTGGATATTCTGATAGAGAGAAATAACGTTATTGATCCTTTGGAGATAAAGAGAAGCGCAAATCCCGACAGAAGAGAGATAAAGAAGTTTTCTCTGATTGATAAAGCAGGCGGGCAAAGAGCAAGCGGAGGCGTTATATGCATGTGCGAAGAGGTAATTCCCATTGACGAGAAAAACGCCTTTATTCCATGCAATCTGATATAAGCGGCTAAAAAGTCATGGGAGAAGTATATGCCTATCGGAGGCTGTTTGCGCAACGTACCGCTTTTCCTGCGAGATGATAAAGAAAGCTTGCTTCAAACACAAAGTTTTGAGGCAAGCATTTTTGCATATAACAGAATAGTTGAGCGCGTATACGGCACGAGTAAGTTTTTTATTTATCCAGTGCCTCCACCAGCATAACGGCGACTTTATTTATCGACTGGCTCCCCGCCACAAGCACCAGATCGCCCTCACGGGCGTTTTTTACAATATAAGCGACTATATCCTCAAACTCGGAAATAACATGCGTGGGCACGCCGTATTTCTCTGTTACTTTCTCGGCTATATTTTCGGAATATATGTTCCAGTCGTTGGTCTCTCTGTCGGAATATATATCGTTTAATATGACCTCGTCGGCGGTTTTGAACGCGTCTACGAATTTGTCGAAGAGGAAGAATGTGCGCGAGTAGGTATGCGGTTGAAATACCACCCAAAGCTTGTTGTGCTTGTAGTTTTTACAGGCCGCTATGGTCACTTCGAGTTCCTTGGGATGATGCGCGTAGTCCTCAAAGACCTTAATGCCTCTCTTCTCTCCTCTGAACTCAAAGCGTCTTTTGGCTCCTTTAAAATCCGCAAAGCTCTTGTGTATGGCTTCGGGGCGTATTGCCAGGTGGTCGGCTATGGCTATGACCGCAAGAGAATTATGTACGTTGTGTTCGCCCGGTATTTCAAGGCTGAAGGTATTGTAATATACGCCATGTTTGTATACGTCGAAGGTGGGTTTGCCGAATTCGTCGTAGGCAATGTTGTCCGCCCGCCAGAAGTTGTCCGCTCCCAGTCCGAAGGTTTGTATCTCGGCCTTTACCGAAGGCAAAAGCGTCAATACGTGTTCGTCGTCTCCGTTGGCGACCAAAAGTCCGTAAGCGGGAAGTATCTGCGCGAATTTGCCGAAGGAACGGGTTATCTGCTCTATTCCTCCCGTGAAATAATCGAGGTGGTCTTCGTCTATGTTGAGTATCACGCCTATGGAGTGCTGCGTGTGAAGAAAACTGTCCACAAATTCGCACGCCTCAATGACGAAATACCTGCTGTTTCCCACTCTCGAATTGCCGCCTATCTGCGATATGGTGCCGCCCACGGAAATGGAGGGGTCGAGCCCCGCGTTCAGAAGAGTGAGCGCCGCAAGAGAGGAGGTGGTGGTTTTGCCGTGCGTGCCGCTTATGGCTATGGTTTCGGGGTATAGCCGTGAGAGGATGCCCAAAAAATAGGAGCGCTCCATAAGTGGTATGCCGTAGCCCTCTGCGGTCTGCATTTCGATGTTGTCCGCATGTATTGCGGCGGAATATACCACCAAATCGGCGTCCTTGGGTACGTTTTCCGCTCTGTGCCCTATATAAACGGGTATGCCGTTCTTTTCGAGTTTTTCCGTATAGATGCATGGGCGCATATCGGAGCCGCTTACTTCAAAGCTGTTCATCTTGCTCATCAGGGCAAGCCCGCTCATGCTGGTGCCGCCTATGCCGATAAAATAAATTTTCTTTATATCTTCAAGCTTAACGCTCTGTATTACCATACCGTATATTCTCCCGTTTTTTGCTGCGCGAACGACCGCTTTAATTTTATCATTAGAAATTATTTTATCACTTTTCTCTTTTGTTACAAAAAGAAAATGTCACATCTTCTTATATGCTTTCGGCAGGGGAATAATAACCTCAAATTTGGTACGGAATAACCAAATTATTAAAATTATTTTACTTTTTTGAAATTTTGGTGTATAATATTGTAAATACAAAAGGTCGTTCGGGAGGATACTTATGGAAGTTACGGATATTCGCATCAGACAAGTATTTGATGAAGGTAAGATGAAAGCCCGTGTCTCAATAACTTTTGACAACATGTTTGTGGTACATGAGATTAAAGTGATCGAAGGTGAAAACGGAATATTCATAGCTATGCCGAGTAAGAAGCTTCCCGGAGGTGAATATAAGGACATCGCGCATCCCATCAACAAGGAAACGCGCACCATGCTTCAGGAGCTCATTCTTAAAGCTTATGAGGAAAAGCTTTTGGAGGAAAGCGGTTTTGCCCCCGAAGGAGACGAAGCCCAATAGTTTTTAGTTGCAATTATTTTTAATGAAAAAACACAGCACAGTGCTGTGTTTTTTTACGTCAGTCTTTTTTATATTCCAGCTTTATCGAAGTGAGAGCAGGTATCACCCAGGTTGTTCTGTCGGTGTATTCGCGTGCCTTTGCTATATAAGCTTCTATGGATGCGTTGTCCAGCCGCAGAAGATTCAGGTGTACACGGTGCATCATTTCCACCGCTTCGTCTTCGGTGAGCCTGTTCTCTCTGCGCTTTACCGCGTGTACAAGCGAGGTGAGCGCCGAGGGAAATACGGTTGCGCACGCAATGAGCTCTCCCTGCGTGTAACCCAGCTCCAAGTATTCTGCCTGTTCCACGAAGTGTCTGAAGTTCATATCGATGGAAAGCGACGATTGTATATGGTAGCGGTCGAGCTCCTGATAGAAATCCATATATTTATTTTTGGTCATGAGCAGTCTCATCTGTATAGCCGTATGAATGGAGTCGCGAAGGATGATATCGTCAATATCTCCGAAGTTTTCTTTTATTTCATCGAAGAAGGACTCGTAAAACATACAGCATATTTCGGTGGCGATATCGGACTTATTGGGAAAGTGGTAAGTGAGATTACCTCTCGATATGCCTGACTTATCCGCTATTTCTCTTGTTGTTGTGGCGGTGTAACCCTTTTCGTAAAACAGATTTTCCGCTGCGTCGAGGATATGTTTGCAAGTATCGGCGCTTTTTTTGTAACTGGCCATTGTTTTGCCCCTGTTGTTGTCTTTGACTTCAATTTATAATAAAAAGGTTATTTTTGCAATAGAAGGGTAATAAAAATAATTTATAAGTGATTCAGAGGGTTCGCAAAAAAGTAAATTGACAAAAAAATCAGTAAAAAGGTAAATATAAATTAAATA
>CAYTMY010000151.1:0-3918 GCA_964439075.1 uncultured Lachnospiraceae bacterium
GCCATATATCCGCGTCCGCGGTAGTTGTCATTTAAACCGTAACCGATTTCAACTTCGCCGGTAATACCGGGAGCTCCTTTAAAACAGGCGCTGCCGACCGATATGTTCCCATCATTTAAAATTATCTGCCAGTTGGTATACCACAGGTATTTATCCCGGTTATCAAGCGCCTGTTTATACAGCCCTTCCATTGCCTTCTGTGTTTCTTCATCAAGCACGATTGCGGAACTGTTCAAGCCGAGGGCGTTTTCCATCTTATCCATTCCGGCAAGCATAAGCCGGAAGTGTTCCAGGTTTAGAGGTATTATGCGCAATCTTACAACCTAGCTAAACACAACCCCGTTTTTTTCCGAAGCCTTCAACAACGAAAAAGCGACGGCGAGAACTATGGTCTCGTAAATACCGAAAGTAAACCATATAATACCCGCGCCGAATACGGCGGGCAGCAGCACTATTACCGCGGAATTTACTACAAAGCTTCTCAGTACGTTTATTATTATCGCCTGTTTTGAGCGCTTGGTGGAATACAGATAAGCGTTTATTATCGTGTTGAAGCTCATTATTATAAAGCCCCACGAGTATTCGGGCAGGCACTTCACCGTAAAAAGAAGCGTTTCTTCATTTGCGCCGAACAGGGAGCACACGCTTCCTCCCACAAACAGCTGAAGTATCGTGATGATAACGCTGCCCGTGAAATTGATGAGTATGCCCGCACGGAAGTAATACTTCAGCTCGTCCTCATTTTTTGCGCCGTAGCTGCGCCCGATGAGCGGCTGAAGCCCTCTTGCGGTTCCGTAGAATATCGCCACGGAGAACGACGCCACGTAACCTATTATGGAATAAGCGTTTACGCCTATATCGCCCACCATTGCAAGCAGCACATAATTTGTGCAAAGCACGCTTACAGGAGATGAAAGCTGAGATATGCACTCGGGCAGTCCGCGCACGAATATCTTGGCGTACAGTTCCTTTTTCGGTTTGAATGATATAAGGCGAAGGTCTCCCTTTTTGCCGAGATAGTGCGGCAGCAAAATGAAGAGCATCAATGTTTGCGATACGCCCGTGGCTATGGCGGCTCCCTTTAAGCCCATGCCCATGGGAAATATGAGAAACCAGTCTCCGAAAATATTACATGCGGTGCATATTATGACTGCTATGCTCACCCGTACGGGAGATCCGTCGTTGCGGCAAAAGCCCATAAGCGAGGTCACCACGCCCGAGGGCACTATAAACAGCGAATACCAAAAGAGGTAGTCCATTGTCATCTGTCGGAAAGTATCGTTTGCGCCGAGCAGGTCGGCTATGGGTCTTGTGAAAAATACACCCGCTGCGCTCAGGCACACGGCAAGCACGGCTGTTGTGGAAAGGGAATGCATAAACGCTTCGTTTGCACCCGCCTTATCTCCTCTCCCCGTGCGTATGGCGAATATAGTGACGCCGCCTATTGTGGCAAGGGCGAACACCGCGTCAAGTATCATCACGAACGGAAATACTATATTTACCGCGCCGAGAGCATTGGTACCCACTCCGTTGCCCACGAAGATACCGTCGATTATCGTAAAAAAAAAAACACACGTTACTGAGTATTGTCGGCAGCACATATTTTATAAGATTTTTTCTTCTTGATTTCATAGTTAGAGCTTCCTGCTGAAAATGATATTTAAGCTTGTCCGCTTCAGCTTAAACTTTAATATTGGGTTTAAAAGCTCCTAAGCAGACAGAACTGTATTATATACACCTTTCGGGAAAGTGTCAAGCGGGAGATATTCTATCTTGTCACACAAGAAGCAAAAGCGTGCCCGCCGTAATAAATACAAGACCGAACAAAGCTTTTTTCGATAATTTTTCCTTTAGCACCGCGTACGAAAAGGCAACTGTAATGAGAATGCCGAGCTTGTCTATAGGCGCCACTACGCTTGCGTTGCCGTCTTTCAGCGCGCGGTAATAGCACAGCCACGAAGCGCCTGTGGCTACCCCCGAAAGCACAATGTAAAGAAGGCTTCGTTTATCTGTCCCGCGCACATATTTTTGCTTTCCCTTTGCAAAAACCACGAGCCATGCCATTACGAGCACCACCCCCGTCCTTATGGCAGTACCGAGATTCGATTCCACGCCGCTTATTCCCACCTTGCCGAGTATGGAAGTAAGAGAGGCAAACACAGCCGATAAAACGGCGTAAATAAGCCACGATGCGTTAGCGGTGCTCTTTACAAAGGAATCTTCTCCTCTCTTTGTTATCATCATCAGCGTACCGGCACATATACAGACCATGCAAAAAACCTTGAGCGGAGTTACGCTCTCACCCAAGAATATAAAGGCAAACAGCATGGTTAGCACCGTGGAAGATTTATCTATCGGAGCTACCTTATTGAGATCCCCCTCTTTGAGCGCTTTAAAATAACACAGCCACGAAGCGCCCGTGGCGCAACCCGAAAGCACGAGAAATAAAAGCGTATGAGCCTCGATTTCGCCGATACCCTTCTGTGAGCCGACGACAAACACCATGAGCCATGAAAACGCAAGCACCACCACCGTGCGCAGCGCCGTCACAACGTCGGAATCGGTATCTTTAATCCCTATTTTTGCGAGTATGGCGGTGAGCCCCGCGAAAAATGCCGATAAAAACGCAAACAATAACCACATTTTAACTTCCCCTCAGAACCGTTTAAGCTAAAGTATCCTAAAACAGTTCTTCTTAAAATCTATCTTTCCATCGCGTTTTAGTTTTCCCAGCTCCGCCGACATGGCGCTTCGTTCCACTCCGAGATAATCCGCGAGCTGTTTTCTGTCGAGCGGAATGCTAAAGGTGCTGCCTTGCGCCTCTTTTGCCTCCGCAAGTAAATACGACATCAGCTTATCTTTTGTGGTGCGTTTGGAGGTAAATTCTATCTTGCGGTTCAAAAGTATGTTTTTTTCCGCCACCACACGCAAAAGATTGTTGATGAGACTTGCGTGAAACACGCACGCGTTTGAACATGAGCCTATGATGCGTTTTACATCAATGAGCATTGTTTCGCTTTCGGAAGAGGCTTCGGCGCTTACGGGAAGAGCGCCTATTCCCGCACAGGCAAAAGTTTCGGCAAAAAGTCCGCCGGATGGTATGTTCGCCACAAGGCTTACGCGCCCGTAGTAATCCTCCTTTATAATGCGCACTTCGCCCGAAAGCACTATACCCACATATTCGGGAGTATCGCCCTCCGTAAAAATGAATTGGTTTTTATCGTACCGCTTCACCCTCGCATCGAGACAGACGAGCATTTTTGAGATATCCTCCGCTTTTATACCTTTAAACAACGGGCATTTTTCAAGCGAGGCATGATAATTTTTCATTTATTTCACCTTTTGTTGGATTTCCAACATACTTTATGCCGCCATTCTACTAAAATGAGTACGTAAAGTCAATACGGACAAAAGGGAGAATAAAAATGATAAGAAAAATAATAAAGATAGACGAAGAAAAATGCAACGGCTGCGGCGCTTGCGCAGAGGCGTGTCATGAGGGAGCCATAAAGATGATAAACGGCAAGGCGAAACTTATGCTGGAGAATCACTGCGACGGCTTGGGCGACTGCCTGCCCGCCTGCCCTACGGGAGCGATAAACTTCGAAGAGAGGGAAGCCCCCGCATACGACGAAGAGGCAGTAAAAGCTTCAAAAGAGCAAAGCAGTACGCTGCCCTGCGGCTGCCCGGGTACAAACGTAAAAGAAATACACCGCGATGATTCCTGCGTACAAACATCGGCAGTCGCTTCGCAAAGCCGCCTTAATCAGTGGCCCGTGCAGATAAAGCTTGTGAATACGCGCGCACCTTACTTTAATAACGCCAACCTACTTGTGGCGGCGGACTGTACCGCTTACGCTTACGGCAATTTTCACGAAGAATTTATAAGGAACCGAATAACTCTCATAGGCTGCCCCA
>CAYTMY010000152.1:0-699 GCA_964439075.1 uncultured Lachnospiraceae bacterium
CTCACAAAGGGAGTTTTCAAGGTTCAGGAGATTTATTGCGCGGCGGGTTTCACAGAGCAGCAACTTTTGGAATACGCGGCTTTTGCGGAAAACTATTCATCACATCCCATAGCGCAGTCGATAAAAAATGCTTACGGTAAGAACATAGAGGAGAAACGGATAACAAAAGAGGAGGAGCTCGCGGGATACGGAGTTAAGGCTACGCTCGGTTCCGATACGATACTTGCAGGCAACGCCGCGCTCATGGCAAAATACGGCGTCAAGCACAATCAAAGTACCTCTCCCGTCACCACCGTCTATGTGGCTGTAAACAATACTTTTGCAGGTTACATCACAATATCCGACGAACTGAAAGAAGACGCAATACAGACTATAGCTTCTCTGAAACAAGCGGGCGTAAAAAAGACCGTGCTTGTAAGCGGAGACAATAAAAAAACCGCGGAATACATTGGCGGGATGCTCGGCGTTGACATGATATACAGCGATCTTTTCCCCGTTGATAAAGTTGAAAAGATAGAAAAGCTCCTTGAAATCAAAACTCCGGGAAACGTTCTCGTATTTGTCGGCGACGGAATAAATGACGCTCCTGTCCTTGCGCGGGCCGATATAGGCATCGCCATGGGCGGGCTTGGCAGCGACGCCGCCATAGAAGCGAGCGATATAGTCATACTGACCGACGAACCTTCGAAAATCACGACG
>CAYTMY010000152.1:709-2256 GCA_964439075.1 uncultured Lachnospiraceae bacterium
AATAAATATTTCAAAAAAGACGATAAAAATAGCGAATCAAAACGTATACGGCGCAATAATAATAAAAATAGCCATACTTGCGCTTTGCGCCTTTGGCATTGCAGGGATGTGGGCGGCGGTATTTGCCGACGTCGGCGTAGCGCTTATAGCGATACTCAATTCACTTCGCACTCTCAGATCATAACTTAATTAAGGCTTCTTTAACAGAGAGAATAAATAAAGAAGCCTTTTTATTCTTTAATATCTTCGTTCATTTTGTCTATAAGAAACTCGCAGGCAATTTTATTAACGTAGCTTACGGTCGCCAGTCTAAGCGCCACGCGGCTGACGGAATCGCTCTCCTGCGCCTTTACGCTGTCAATAAGACTGTCGGAAGCAACGCTCAGCATTTCCATAAACTCATCGTAGTATTTATCTATCTGCATATCCCGCATATCGTTAGCAAGCAGCTTGCCTGTATCCTTAACCGAAAGAATTTGTTTGAAGCGCGTTATTATCATCAAATATACGAGATGCTCACGCGAATACTTTTTACCTTTAGTACGGGGCAAAATCCCGTCTTTTATGTAGTTGTTCACCATAGCGGAGGTGAGTTTATCTTCCTTGCGCAGAGTTATAGTTTCCCGCGACAAATAAGTCAGAACCTGGTCCATATAAAGCTCAATATCGGGAAAGTCATCGTAACGGCTGTACTCGTTGTTTTCCAATGTATTTATAAGCTCATCGGTATATTCCATTTTTATCCCCTCCGTTTATACCGATATTATACACATAATTACGTTTACAATCAATTACAGTTGACATTTTTATAATCTTGTTATATAATTTTTATTATTAGATATAAAGTTTTTCGATATTTACGGAGGGTGATATGGCAAAATTATGCGTATTCGGCGATTCGATCATGAAGGGCGTTATATATGACGGCGCAAAGAAGAAGTATTCGATGCTGAAGGATTCTTTTGCCAACAGCGTATCAAAGATATTCTCATTCTCTACAGATAACTTTGCCAAATTCGGATGCACCGTTACAAAAGGGCTTGAAATAGCGCAAAAACATATAAGCGATATAGAGAATTCGGACTATGTGGCGCTTGAGTTCGGTGGAAACGACTCGGACTTTAATTGGGAAGATATTTCCGATAAGCCTGATGCCATGCATCATCCGAAAACTACGATTAAAGAATACGAAAATAACTATATGGATCTTATTAGTACAGTAAAAAGCGCGGGAGGACAGCCTCTTGTGCTTAATTTGCCGCCTTTGGACGCTCAAAAATATTTCAACTGGATAATCAAGGGTCTGAATAAAGAAAATATACTCAAATGGCTAGGAGGAAGCGAAGAATATATTTACAGGTGGCACGAAATGTACAATATGAGCTTATGCAAGCTCACAAACAAGACTAACGTACCTTTAATAGATATCAGATCGATTTTTTTGGAAAAACACGACTACAAAAGTTATTTCTGCATCGACGGCATACATCCCAACGAACAAGGACATGCTCTTATAGTGCAAGCCATAGAGGATTTTGCGGTAGAGC
>CAYTMY010000152.1:2266-3912 GCA_964439075.1 uncultured Lachnospiraceae bacterium
GATAGACAACATAAGTTTTAATTGAGATTTATAAAAGCCCCGTCAGTTTGACGGGGCTTTTATAATAAACCTTATCTTATAGTATTTCGGGAAGTCTGTCGAACCCCTCACTGAGCTCTTCATCCGTCGGGATGCTGTCGCTCAGCTGTCCGTTATGATACTTCTCATAAGCAAGCATGTCGAAATACCCCGTACCCGTAAGACCGAACACTATAGTTTTTTCTTCGCCGCTCTCTCGGCATTTTTTTGCCTCATCCAAAGCCACTTTAATGGCATGGCTGCTTTCGGGCGCAGGAAGGATACCCTCAATACGTGCGAATTCCTCAGCAGCCTCAAAAACGCTTGTCTGTTCTGCGCTTCTCGCTTCTATAAAACCGTCGTGATAAAGCTGCGAAAGCACAGGACTCATACCGTGATACCTCAATCCGCCCGAATGTATGGGAGAAGGTATGAAACCGCTGCCTAATGTATACATTTTAGCCAAAGGGCACACCATGCCCGTATCGCAATAGTCGTAGGCAAAACGTCCTCTCGTTAAACTGGGACAAGAGGCGGGTTCCACGGCTATCATTTGGTAGTCGGCTTCCCCTCTTAGTTTTTCTCCCATGAACGGAGCTATCAAACCTCCGAAATTTGACCCGCCCCCTGCGCAGCCGATGATGATATCGGCTTTTATATCATACTTATCCAATGCAGCTTTTGTTTCCAGACCTATTACCGACTGATGCAGCATTACCTGATTCAAAACGCTGCCCAAAACATAACGATACCCCTCACTGTTTACAGATGCCTCAACAGCTTCCGATATCGCGCAGCCCAAGCTTCCCGTAGTACCCGGGTACAGTTTCAATATCTCTCTTCCCACCTCAGTGGTTTCGGAGGGAGAAGGGGTGACCGTTGCTCCGTAGGTGCGCATGAGTTCGCGCCGAAAAGGTTTTTGTTCAAAGGATACCTTGACCATGAACACTTTGCAATCGAGCTCGAAATAAGAACAAGCCATCGCCAGTGCGCTTCCCCACTGCCCTGCTCCTGTCTCGGTAGTGACTCCTTTGAGCCCTTGATTTTTCGCGTAGTATGCCTGAGCTATTGCGGAGTTCAGTTTGTGACTTCCGCTGGTATTGTTTCCTTCGAATTTGTAATAAATCTTGGCGGGAGTATCCAGCTTTTTTTCGAGACAATACGCTCTGATAAGAGGAGAAGGACGGTACATTCTGTAGAAATCTTTAATCTCCTGCGGTATGCTCACAAATGTTTCGGTTTCGTTTAATTCCTGCTTTACAAGTTCATCGCAGAATACTGCGCTCAGTTCTTCCGCAGACATAGGCTTTAGCGTTTGAGGATTCAAAAGCGGCGCCGGTTTATTTTTCATTTCAGCGCGCATATCGTACCAATAATCAGGCATCTCATTTTCTTCCAAATAGATTTTATAAGGGATTTTTTCTTTAGGCATTACAAGTGCCTCCTTTCATGATTATGCGGGCTCAGAATGCATTTTCAGCTTCGCTTTAATTTTTGCGTTGCATAAAAAATACCCCTGTCCCTAAATATGCCGGGACAAGAGTACACTCCTGCGGTGCCACCTGGCTTGACGGCGTTACCGTCCACCTTTGCGTATACTAACATATACCGACTGTTTGTAACGGGTC
>CAYTMY010000153.1:0-3868 GCA_964439075.1 uncultured Lachnospiraceae bacterium
TAGTTTGCTATTATAACGGTACGGATGCAACGGGAACAGTAGTCACATTGACGCTTTCCGGCTATACCGGCACGTGTTATGTAGATGAAGTGATACTTATTCCGGCGGCATTTACTTACGGACGAAATACTTCATCATATCCGCGGCAGTATGAATTTGATTACTACGCCCGAGACGGAGCGAACATGGAGCACTACCTAAGCTACTATGATGCAAGTGTGCCGAATACATATTTTTACAGCATAACTGTAGATAAAGCGCCTTCATTTATGCAGGAGGGCGTCAGATATTATTCAACTGACGGTTATACATACTACACCGACCCTATCGACGCAGTAAACAAAACAAATCCTATAGGTACTCATTGTATTTACTTTAAGATGCTCTCATACAGAAGCGAGACCTCATATACTGTCAATGAGTTAAACCAATATCTATCCTACAGAAACAATACGTACTGGACCGAGCGCACCAGCGCGTACTTAAATCTCGGCTCTACCTTCCTTGAAGGACAAACGAGATACGGAGTGAACGCGGCGATGGAAATTGCCTTTGCAGACCTCGAATCCGCTTACGGCAAGAGTGATTTTGCGATAGAAAACTACAATTTCTTCGGTGTAGGAGCTTTTGATTCCGACCCTTCGCAGGCAGAGGTATACTCCGGAGCTCAAAACGGAATCATACAGCATGCAAAATGGATGAGCCGCAACTATTTTGACGCATATTTTTATATTGACACTTCTTTGGGTTACAATTATTATGACGTAAGCGACCGCGATAGCGGTTGGGCGCAATATTATACGGGAGATTCGCGTTATTTCGGAACGAACCCCGGGAATAAATATACAGGCGTTAACGTAAAGTACGCCTCCGACCCCTGGCACGGCGAAAAAGTCGCAAACAGAATGTTTGAAATAGATAGCCAGCTCGGGTACAAGGATTACGGCAAATATACTCTGGCGGTTACCAATACAGCCGCTTATGCGTATTCTCAGCCATCCACAAGTTCTTTTGCATTGTACAAATATTCCTCAAAAGACCCTAACAGAGCGGCAGGAAGCTACAGTAACACTCCTGTGGGAATGAGTGTTGTCATTATCGGAGAATCGGGAGACTTTTATAAAATACTCTCGGAAGTTCCTGTCAATTCGGCGGGAAGAAGCAACAACTCATGGGATTACGACCACACGACCTCCGTGGCATATATACTGAAATCCAACGTAAATATCATATATCAAGCGGGAACGATTCCAAGCGAAGAGCAAACATCTACAAGCGTTACTAACTCAACATATAAAATGGACGCTGCGAACAAGCTCGTAAGAAATATCGAGATATCGCAGACGGTAGGCGCGTTTAAAACGACCTTTGCAAACGGTTCTGTAAAAATATTCTCGGGAAGTACCGAGTTGAGCGACTCTACCGTTATGGCAAGCGGTATGATAATTAAATTTTATGAAAACGACGGCTCCTACAGCACGTCGTATATGGCAAGCGTACGAGGAGATACCAACGGAGATGGCGCGATTACAATATCCGACCTTGTATGCCTCAGACGCCACTTGGCGGGGCTGGATATATTGGAAGCTCCATATCAATACGGCGGAGATATAAACAGCAGCAACGACGTTACCATTTCGGATATTGTTGTGTTAAGGAGATTTTTGGCAGGGCTGCAAAGCATGTGAGGATACAGATGAAAAAAGCTAAAATGAAAAAAACTTTATTGAGAATAGCGGTACTCATTGTAGTATTGAGTTTATTATTGTCGATATTCGCGTCGCTCGCATACGGAGCGGATCTATCGACATACATGAGCGGACCGGGAGGCATAGGAACAGGAGAACAATTCACCGTAAGCCTAAGCTTCTCATGCTCTGAAACGATATACGGAATAACAGGCAATTTGAATTACGATTCGTCAATGTTGTCTCTGATTTCCACCTCGGGCTCGGGCAGTTTCAGCGCAATGGCTTCTTCATCGGTGGTGGCAGACAGCGCAAGCGGAGCTACCTCGGGAACTTTTGCCGTACTGACGTTTCAAGCTACGTCGAATTTTTCCGCAGGGCAAAGTACCACTATATCGCTTTCTTCGGTAACCGGAAGTACGGGAAGCGATATTGCGGGAAGCGGCTGTTCGACAGAAGTTTATATACCCGGTGGAAGCGGCGGTTCGGGAGGAGGTTCTTCTCAGGGAGGCTCGACACAAGGAGGGTCAAATCCTTCGGGTTCCTCGGATGCATCGCTGTCCTCTTTAAGTGTGACGGGATTTAATCTTTCGCCCGCATTTTCTTCTTCGGTTTTGGAATATAATATTGAGGTTCCGTTTGAAACGACCTCTTTGGAAATAAATGCGGTACCGAACGATGCAAGTGCGACAATATCTGTAACAAACAACGAACTGAAAGCAGGGAAAACGACCGACGTCACTGTAGCTGTAACGGCGGAAAACGGCACGGTTTCAAACTATATAATTAAAACGGTGAGAAAGCAAGACCCTAACTATATATCGTCGAAAAACAATTATTTATCCTCCCTGCAGGTAACGGGCGGACTGTTGAGCCCTGCCTTTGACAAAGACATTTTGAATTATGTGGTAGATGTCCCTTACAATCTTGAAACAGTAGCCTTTACGGTAACAGCTGAGGATCCATTGGCGTCTTTTAACGTATTGGGTGATATAAATCTGAAAAAAGATGAAGACAATATTTTCAATGTGGTATGTACTGCGGAAAATAACGAATCGCGCATATACACGGTAACAGTACGAAGAGCTTCAACTTATGACGATTATCTTTCTAAAACATATATAAATAAAATAACAAGAAGTATAAACGACAACGAAGACCCTATTGTAATGGATATGACGGGAGCCTCCGTTCAGATAGTATCTGCCGACATATTCAAAGCGCTTGCGGGCAAATCGAATACTCTTGTCATAAAGACACGGTATGGAACGATATCATTTAAAGGCAGCGATATAGAATATGAGATAAATCAGAAAAATTACGACCTGACAATGCTCAATTCCTCAAGATACAGCGAAGATATACTCCCTTCCCTTGCCTCTTACAACAATTTCGTGCTCTCGACAAACTACAAGGGCGAACTTCCCGGATACGCGACATATTCGGTGTCCACAGGGATGCTGCCGGAGACAGTGGTAAATGTATATATGTATGATTCGGGCAAAAACGAGTTCATAGCTGTGGCAAAAAGTATCAAGGTCCTCACAGGAGGAATAGTTTCTTTCGAGCTGGATAAAGGCGGAGATTTTATCATTACGACGAGGGACATATCAGGTGCTTCCGATTATACTTCCGTTAACAGAAAGGGTAATTTCGGGTTTCTCAATAATTCCGTGGTCATAATTATTCTTCTTGTTGTCTGCCTCGGCATAGGTTTTGCCATAGGTATGTTTGTAAACAAGACCAAAAAACAAACGCCGGCCAACATGCAACAGACGAGCAAGCAGAACCAACAGCACAAAGCCAAAGAACAAAGTACAAAGAACAACGAAACAAAGAATACCGACTCTTCTGAGGCAAAAAAAGAGGCTATGGCGGATTCCGAAAAAAGGAACAAGAAAAAAAATAAGGTCTCAAAAGAAGCTCGTTTCTCTAAAAAAGATAAAAAAAATCCGTTTAATAAAACAAGCGATAATTCTGAAGAAGAGCGTTCGAGTTTGGAAGCAATGCTTGACAAGTTGACTGATGAAAACAAGCAAAATAAAGATGAATAAGCGATATTGACAAAATCATCTTGTAATGATATTATTTACAAGATTGATTACGAGAGGTACCGAAGCGGTCATAACGGGGCGGTCTTGAAAACCGTTTAGGTGCAAGCCTACGTGGGTTCGAATCCC
>CAYTMY010000154.1:0-1695 GCA_964439075.1 uncultured Lachnospiraceae bacterium
TGCCGTAGTATTAACCATAGCGACAGTCGTTCCTTTTTTTACTTTGTTTTATGAATATTTAATGTTTGTCATGCCTTACGGCATATTCCGGCGCGCAAAAGCATCCCCGAGAAATTTCTTTGTGATTTGCGCGGCGCTTTTTTACGGCAGACATAGAAAAAGGCGCGTATGCGCCCTTATCCGGCGTGCGTCTGCACGGGATGCGGTTTATTATAGACAGGTTTTTTTCATATATCGAAAACGCTTGAAAAAAGACATACTCTTGCTTGTTGCGGTTTATGCAAAAAACAGACAAAAAGAGATGCGGCGGGAGAAGTGGGAAATTTTCGGATACGCTTCATAAAGCAGAGCGGCGTAAAGAGCCGAAGGCTTATATTATTTATCGGTCCTGTTTTGCGGGTCGCACAAAAAAGAAGCTGCGCCCACATTGTAGACCCGGATATTTTTTCCCATAAATTCTACGGCTTTGTATGCAATATTGCCTTCGATTATATCCTTTGCTCCTTTAAGCAGCGATTTTATTATATCGGGCTTCAGAGGGAAAGAACCGTGAGAGGGATAAATTTCATCGAACATATCTTTATAACGCTCGAGCTTTTCAAGGCTGTTTATGTAAGCGTGCATATCCCTGTATTCGCCGAACATGAAAATTTTTCCGTCCTGAATAGGGTCTCCGCTTATAAGCGCGCGGTATTTTTTATCGAGCAGCGCAATGCTTCCCGCGGTGTGCCCGGGCAGCGTTATGACGGTGATAACCCTATCTCCGAGGTCTATCTCATCGTTGTCCCACACGGGCAAGAGCTTTTGCGTTCGACCCTGCGCCTTATGAAATTGCGCGTAATCGGCGGGATTCATATAGGCAAAAGGGAATGAGTCATTGCCGCCCAAGTGGTCTATGTCGCTGTGCGTGTTGATAAGCTCAACGGGCAAATCTGTAAGCGACTGAGCGATTTCCTTGGCGTTTCTCGTTTTCATGCCGCTGTCGACAAGCAAAGCGCGCTTTGTTCCAGTAAGCAGAAAGAATCGAACGCCCTCCTCCTCAATTCGCCATGTCTGTGAATTTATCCGAATTACTTGATTTTCCATGCGACCTCCTTATTATATTCGGCTGGTCTGTCTTTTTCGGCAGTTTAACACGATTTGTAAGGAACTGTCAAATCATGAGAAAAAACTTCGCTCATATTTCGTTGAAATATATTGTCGGTTTCATAGCGGTTTTTCGGTATATATTACAAGGCGATTACATAAATATAATTAAAGACCGCAGGCAACGGCTTTCCAATGTAAAAAAGAGCGGAGCATATTTCATGCGGCTTCGCCGTTTTCGAGAAAATACAATATATCGGCTATTGCGCGGCAGTTCCGAAGGTTTCGGGCAGCCGTTCGGATCGATATATTTTTATATACTCGTCGAGATAAATTTTATTCACGATAGTGGTTATCGTATTAGTAAAAAGATCCTTTACCTCCGTGTCCGTATTGCCGACTTCGTTAAGCTCATCGGTAAAGCCGAAGGTATAATTGAGCACATTTTCGAATTCTTCGCACAAATAATCGTAGGCAACGTCGATAGCGTAGGTCTTGTCCTGCAATGCTATGAGCATTCCGATGTCATCTAAAGAAAGTACGGATTTTGTCATGGCTATAAACAGCAGTCTCGAGATATGCTGTTCATAATACTGCTTTTTTTCGGGA
>CAYTMY010000154.1:1705-3852 GCA_964439075.1 uncultured Lachnospiraceae bacterium
TGACCTCGCGGTAGTCTAGCTTGTCTACCCGCACGAAGGGGGCAAGGTAGGTGTTTATGAGCTTTACAGTCTGTTCAAGATACAGCCCGACTCGCGGAAGCGCTTTGTATCTCGGAAGGGTGTACCCAACGGCAACCTTCATAAGCTTCTCTCTCATTTCGTTTTTCATGAACATATTATATAACCGTTTTTTAAAAACGTCAACTCGGTTATGCATATTAATATAAAAGATATTTCAAAACCGTTGACTTTGATTGGTTCGGTGTTATAATATACCTCAATCGGTTAATAAAAATCTTATAATCGGATATTATCTATCTTTGAGGTGATAAATGAAATACAAAATAGTTTCGGATTCCTCCTGCGATATCGACAGACTCGACGGGGTCGCTTTCTCCAAAGTGCCCATGAAGGTCTTTACGGCTGAAAATCAGTATACAGACGACGATGAACTCAATATTCCCGTTATGCTCGATGAGCTTGCCTCTTTCAAAGGACGGTCTTATACATCGTGTCCGAATATAGAGGACTGGCTTGCTTCCTTTGAGGACGCCGACAGAATATTCGCCGTCACCATTACAAGCGCGCTTTCGGGCAGCTTCAACACGGCTTCCGCGGCGGCAAAAGCGTACGAAGAGGCGGATCCGTCAAAAAAAGTATTCGTGATAGACACTCTTTCCGCAGGTCCCGAAATGGCTCTTATATTGGATAAATTAAATGAGCTCATTATGAAGAATTATGAATTCGAACAAATATGTTCGGAGATAACAGAATATACAAAACGCACGCATTTACTGTTTGCTCTTGCGTCGTATCACAACTTTATACAAAACGGACGTGTGAATAAGCTCGCCGCCATGGCTGCGGGCACGCTCGGTATTCGTATAGTGGGAGTGGCAAGCGAAGCGGGAATGCTGGAATTGCTCACGAAAAACAAGGGTGAAAACAAGACTATCGTCGCTATTGTAAAGGAAATGATATTGCGCGGTTTTAAAGGCGGTAAAGCGTATATCGGACACGTGTTGAATGAAACAGGCGCGACAATACTGAAAAACACCATTCTGAAATATCATCCCGATTCGGAAATAAAAATATATCCCATGAAGGGTCTTTGCAGTTACTACGCCGAAAAGGGCGGTCTGCTCATAGGCTTTGAAGGGAATACCGCAATAAAAGCATAAACTTGAACGGAATTAAAAGAGACTTCGAATATTCGAAGTCTCTTTTTTGTATTGAAGTTCTCGTTTCATTCGTATCAAACGGTTATATTCGGAGCAAAGGCACCGCAAGTTTTTCTTACAGCCTTTTTATAACTATGCGTATGAAATTGAGGTACTTGCCCGCTCCCGCATCCATCGACCTTCTGTCGCCCACGGCATATTCGTTCTCGCAGGCAAGCCAGTCGTTCCATACCTCTTCGTTGCTCTCCATTTCGTCGACCGACAATATTTTTATACCGTCCGTCTTTTCTATCGTCTTTTTCTAGTAGCTCACGTCGTGCATATAATCGAGCTGTTCGGGACTCCACGATAGAAGAAGCTCTTTCGGCAGAGCGTCGTGGCAGTCTTTTTTCATGCCCGGTATCGCTATGTAGATATAACCGCCGTGTTTCACGAAACAAAGCAGCTTTTCTCCGAGATAATTGTCGTCGCGCCCGAAATAGTTGTACGAATCGATGCTGACGACCGCGTCAAAGGTTTCATGTGCAAATGGCAGCGCCGTTGCGTCCGCCTTTATCGGCATTATCCGCTCCTCCGTCATTCCCATTTTGTCGAAAAATCTTTTATTCTCCGTCGGGTCGCTCCACAAGTCCGCCGCGATTAACCGAAATCCGTATTCCTTTGCCAGAAATACGGAGGTAAGCCCGTTTCCGCTGCCGAGATCGAGCACGGTGCGTACGTCGAGCCCGGTCCGGCTCAGCACGCTTCTCAGATGCTCCGCCTCGTCGGCGTACTCCTCCGGCGGCGACAGGAGAGGCCACCAGGGGGCCGCCTCGACGTACATCCCCGGCAGGGCCTGGGCCGCTCGCGAAAGGTCCACGCGTCCACCCTGCCAAGAAGCTGCGCCTGCCCCTGACCTGCCCCCGTCGGTCGCGGACACCCCTCGCGCCGGTTAACGCTGACCTAGGTCAGCAGCGTCTGGCCCAC
>CAYTMY010000155.1:0-3746 GCA_964439075.1 uncultured Lachnospiraceae bacterium
ACATATTTCGTATCGCATATAGGCACAAGCGCAGCGGCAGCCGTAGGCGTCGTTCTTTCGATGATGTCGATAATTCATGCTTGCGGCTTCGGTATAGGCATGGGCGTTAACAGCGTTATAAGCAGAAAGTTGGGAGCAAAAAAGAATGATGAAGCCTCCGTGTTTGCAAGCAGCGCTTTTTTTGCAGCCATAGCTGTAGGCTTGATATTAATGATAGCGGGACTGCTTACGCTCAAAGACCTTATGATACTTCTCGGCTCCACGGAAACCATACTTCCCTACTCTTGTGATTATGCAAGATATATTCTTATAGGCGCGCCTGTAATGTGCGCATCCTTCGTGTTGAACAATGCTCTTCGTTCGGAAGGTAAAGCGGTACTGTCCATGTGGGGACTGTGCATAGGCGGCATACTGAACATAATACTTGATCCTATATTTATTTTTGTTATGGATATGGGCATAGCAGGCGCGGCGTTAGCCACCACTTTGAGCCAGTGCGTCAGCTTCATGGTACTTTTGAGCGCATTTTTATGCGGAAAAAGCAATTTGAAAATAAATATAAAGCTTGTAAGCAGAACCGCAAAAACTTATATCATCATTATCAAAAACGGCTTTCCCACTATATGCAGACAAGGCATGGCAAGCATCGCTTCGGCTCTGCTGAACATACAGGCTGCCGCTTACGGAGACGCGGCATTAGCCGCAATAACAATATCCAACAAGGTATATTTACTTATAAGAAACCTTGTTCTCGGCATCGGTCAAGGCTTTCAGCCTATCGCAGGCTATAACTACGGCGCAGGCAACAAAGCCCGAGTTAAACAAGCCTTTAAATTTACATGTATTTTAGGTACGGCTATATGCGTCTTATGCTCGGCAGGTGTGGCTTTAAACGCGGCAACGATAATAACGTGGTTCAGAGAAGACGCGCAAGTGGTTGCAATAGGGACGCAGGCGCTTTATTTCAACTGTCTCATAATACCGTTTATGGCTTATTCGACCTACGTAAATCAATTGTATCAATGTCTCGGTTTCAGCACGCAAGCTACCTTCCTCGCTTCATGCAGACAGGGCATATTCTTTATACCTCTTATCTTTGTATTGCCGCGGCTGATAGGTATTACTGGAATAGAAGCAACACAGCCTGCCGCGGATATGCTTACATTTTTGATATCGATACCCTTTCAAATAGCATTTTACCGAAAAAGGCTGAACTCCGATACGTTCCGAAAAGATATTTTCGACAGGACCTGACCGAAAACAAAACCAATGTATTGTATACATGAAAACGGGTCTTTAGCGAGACCCGTTTTTTTTGATATTATTGTAAAATTTATTTTAAATGCCCATTGAAGTATATTTTATACTATGCGATACTGGTACGGCAGCTGCAAATAAAAGCTTATAATGGAGTTATATGAACGAGATAATAATAAAAGGATTGACTCAGAATAATCTTAAAAATCTATCATTTGCGATACCGAAAAACAAAATAGCGGTGTTTACGGGCGTCTCGGGTTCGGGAAAATCAAGTATTGTCTTTGACACTATAGCTGCCGAAGCATCGCGCCAAATGAATGCGACTTACCCTGCGTTCGTACGCAACAGAATGCCCAAGCATGAAAAGCCGCAAGCTGAACTGATACAGAACCTCTCGCCTGCGGTTATTGTGGACCAAACGCCTCTCGGAGGTAATTTGCGTTCCACGGTAGGTACGATTTCAGAGCTTTATACTGCTCTCAGATTGCTGTTTTCACGCATAGGACAGCCTTATGTAGGCGCCGCCTCATGTTTTTCGTTCAACAATCCATACGGCATGTGCCATGTATGTGCGGGTCTCGGAAAAGTAACGGATATAAACATAAACGGTATACTCGATATGGATAAATCTCTTGCCGACGGAGCGATAACGGACACGACGTTCAAAGTTGGCTCATGGTACTGGCGGCAATATTCCTACTCGGGTTTGTTCGATTTAAATAAAGCACTGAAAGATTATTCAAAAGAAGAGTACAATTTGCTTTTGTACGGCTCCCGCAAGGAAAACGGAGAACGGGAAAACGAAAAAATCGAGGGATTGTACAACGTCTGCAAACGAAGATATCTTACAAGAGATATGTCGGCTTTAAGCGAAGCTCAAAAGAAAAAATCGGCACGGCTTATTTCTCAAAAACTTTGTCCCTCATGTCATGGCAAACGATTGAACCGAGATGCTTTGGGCTGTTGGATAGAGGGTTATAATATAGCCGATATGTGCGAGATGGAACTGCCGGAACTGAAACATGTCCTTTTAAGCATCACCGACAACAGAGCTGAAACTCTCATTAAGACCTTGACGGAAGGCATATCGCGCATGGAGGATATCGGCCTTTCATATTTAAACCTAAGCCGAGAAACGAACTCTCTTTCGGGCGGCGAAGCACAAAGGCTGAAATTGGTTCGGTATTTGGGTTCAAGCCTTACTTCAATGATGTATATATTTGATGAACCAAGTACGGGAATGCATCCGCGCGATGTATACCGCATGAATAAACTGCTTACAGACCTGCGGGAACGCGGAAATACGGTGATAGTCGTTGAACATGACAGAGACGTAATTATGATTGCAGATGAAATTATAGACGTGGGACCGTTTGCGGGAAAAGATGGCGGGCAAATAGTATTTCAGGGAAGCTTCGAAAATTTATGCAAAGCAGACACTCTTACGGCTTCGGTGCTGCGAAACAATGCTTCCGTAAAAAAAGAACCGCGCAAGCCCACGGGCTTTTTACCTATACGCAACGCAACTCTGCATAATCTTAAAAATACGAATGCGGACATACCTACAGGAGTGATATGCGTGATCACGGGAGTGGCGGGAAGCGGTAAAAGCTCTCTTATTTCCGAAGTATTTGCCGAAAAATACGCAGACAGCGTTATCAAGGTCGATCAATCGCCTATCACTGCCACCGTACGCTCCACGCCTGCGTCATTCCTCGGTTTTTTCGATGAGATACGAAAAATATTTGCGGCAGAGAACGATGTTCCCGATGGACTTTTCAGCTTCAATTCACTCGGAGGATGCCCGAATTGCCACGGCAAAGGTGTGATAGTCACCGAATTGGCGTATATGAATCCTCTCGTCACAACATGCGAGATATGCGGCGGCAGCCGATACAGCGACGAAGCTCTTTCATATAAATATAAGGGCAAAAACATTCTCGATGTGCTTTCGATGACAGCAGCGGAAGCGGAGGGTTTCTTCGACAATAAAAAAATAAGCAAAGGAATTCATGCTCTGTGCGAAGTGGGTTTATCTTACATGACGCTCGGACAACCGCTTTCCACGTTATCGGGCGGCGAACGGCAGAGACTGAAGCTTGCAAAACATCTCGGCAAAAAAGGCAGTATATATCTTTTGGACGAACCCACCACAGGGCTTCATCCTTCGGACTGCGACAAGCTAATGAAGCTTTTTGAACGCTTTGTTGAACGCGGAAACACGGTGCTGATAATAGAACACAACACAGACGTGATGAAGCAGGCTGACTATATTATAGATATAGGTCCCGACGGAGGCAGGCACGGAGGCGAAGTGGTATTTGCGGGAACGCCCGCCTATATGATAGCAACCTCAAATACAATAACCGCAAAATGCCTGCGCGCAGCAGCCGAAGGGAGAGTTCTTAATAATGAAGAACGCGAGGAAGTGACAAAAAACATTTATAAAAATATGAAGGAGGATATGCCCCGGATGCGCTTGTTAC
>CAYTMY010000156.1:0-3739 GCA_964439075.1 uncultured Lachnospiraceae bacterium
TTTTATGTTGTGATCTGTCCTTATGGAACTAAACCGCTGTTTTTTCGCATGGGCGGACGGCACGTAAAAGCCGGGGTTGCATTCCAAGAGGACAGGTCTCCGTGTAAAACCGCTCCTGCTCTCTCCTCTTTTTATGTCTGACCTGTCCTCGCAAGCAAACCTGCTTTTGTCCTCTCGAAATCAGTTCCTCTCGAAAGCAAAAAGAACACGAAAGTCTCCTTCCGTGTTCTTATCTTACCGCATTATTTTATTTATTCCGTCGTGTAGGGCAGCAGAGCAATGTTTCTCGCTATTTTTACTGCACCCGTCACTTCGCGCTGATGCTTTGCGCACGTTCCGGTAGCGCGTCTGGGAAGTATTTTGTACCTTTCCGATACATATTTTCTGAGCAGCGCCACATCTTTGTAATCAACATGCTCTATTTTATTTTCGCAAAAGTAGCATACTTTCTTTCTGCGTTTATAATCGCCCTTCTGATATGCTCTTCTTTCGGGTCTTTCTGATTTTTCAGACATTGTTATTCTCCCTTCATAAACTTAGAACGGAACATTTAGGTCGTCAAGCTCCGTGAATCCGTCAACGGGCACACCGAAATTATCGTCAGCAGGCGCACCGGGTTTATACTGTTGCGTCTCCTGCCTTGATGACAGAAATTGTACTTCGTCCGCAACCACTTCCGTAACGTATCTTTTTGTTCCGTCAGCTGCGTCGTAATTGCGCGTCTGTATTCTTCCGACTACAGCGGCAAGGCTGCCCTTCGAAAGATATTTTTCGCACAATTCCGCTGTTTTCCTCCATACCACAATAGGTATGAAATCAGCCTCTTTTTCGCCGTCCTTGTTCTTAAATGTTCTGTCAACGGCGAGGGTAAAACTGGCAACGGCAACTCCGTTTGCAAGCATTCTCATCTCAGGGTCTCTGGTGAGTCTTCCTATCAAAGTTACTTTGTTAATCATATCGACAACTCGACTTTCGTTATGCTCGTATTATTTCTCAAGCTTTACATATATGCCGCGAAGGATATCATCGGAAATTTTATAAATGTGGTTCAATTCATCGAGTACTGACGCTTCGGCTTCAAACGTGATAAGGGTATAATAACCGTCACGAAGCTTCTGTATTTCATACGCGAGTCGTTTCTTGCCCCATTTGTCAGTTTCCTTGACATCTCCGGCTTTGTTTATAACGTCCTGCACTTTTGCGATAAGAACATCAAGCTCTTCTTCCGAAAGATTGGGATTCGCTATAAAAAGCGTTTCATAAGCATTCATTTTTTTTACCTCCTTATGGACTTCAGGGGGAGCTATCCCCAAGGATATAAGCAATTAAGTATATCACGCAAAATAAATTTGCACAATGGATTTTGAGGTTTTTTATTATTTTACGGTAAAAATAAAACAGGAAGCATTAAATTGCTTGTACGAAAAGCGGTATTTGCTGTATACTGAGTTTGATAATTATATCAAAAAGGAGGCTTTATTATGAAGTTAACACCGCCAAGAGGTATCGTTTTCTTTATCAGTTTGGTTTTTGCCGTAGTCGGAGGACTTATGTACTTCGGTTACATCACTTTCTTTGCGCAGTATGCGTTCATATTGCTCATCATAGGCTACGTCTTGCTCGCCTTGGCATGCTTGTTCAAAAACCTGTGAACTAGGGCATGAAATTTATGCATGAGAACAAAACTTATACACAAAACGCCTCTTTCTTATTGTTATGAAAAGGGCGTTTTTTGTTGATTATTGCTTATCAAAAGGCGTCGGCTGCTCACCGCCGCCTATTCGGTAGTAAGAAAATCCGTATTTTTTCGTTATATTCTCATCATATTGGTTTCTTCCGTCAAATACGACCGCTTCCTTCATCCGCCGTTTCATATCCTCAAAGTCGGGGCTTTTGAATTCCGACCATTCCGTTACAAGTATCATTGCGTCGGCGTCTGTCAACGCGGAGTATTTATCGGAAACGAATTCAACAGAATTAACATCTTTCAGATAACAGCTTCGGGCGTTTTCTGTAGCTTTTGGGTCGTATGCTTTCACTTTTGCGCCCATTTTTACCAGTTCTTTTATAAT
This sequence comes from uncultured Lachnospiraceae bacterium, assembly GCA_964439075.1. GTDB lineage: Bacteria > Bacillota > Clostridia > Eubacteriales > Anaerofustaceae > CAYTMY01. The sequence goes on from CAYTMY010000156.1 coordinate 2,073, forward strand.
TACTACAGATGCGGCTTCGCGCATATCATCGGTTTCGGGTTTAAAGGATAACCCCCAAACGCCGAATATACGACCTTTGAGATTCGCGCCGAATTTTTTGACGATTTTATCAATAAGAATGTGCTTTTGAGAAAAATTTACATTGTGTACCGATTGAAGGAGCAAAGCCTGCTCACCGCACTCTTCTGCGGTTTTTATCAGTGCCTGTACATCTTTGGGTAAGCAGGAGCCTCCGTATCCGCAGCCCGGATTTATAAAGTCAAATCCGATCCTGTGGTCGCTGCCAATGCCCATGCGGACTTTATTTACATCCGCTCCGAGCTTTTCGCATAAGTTTGATATCTCATTTATAAATGAAATTTTGGTCGCCAACATACTGTTCGCCGCGTATTTCGTCATTTCGGCCGAAGCGGGATCCATACAGATAATATTGTACCCCCCCCCTTTATACAATTTTTTCATAACAGCGAAGGATGCTTCATTATCTGCACCAATCACTATTCTGTCGGGATTCATAGCGTCTCGTACTGCGCTGCCCTCTTTCAGAAATTCGGGGTTGGATATGAGTTCAAAGGTTATATCGCACTTGCGTTCATCGAGAGCTTTTTGAATTTCGGCTTTGATTTTTTTTGATGTACCTACGGGTACTGTGGATTTGATAGCGACATACATATTATGCGTCATGTACTTGCCGATGGACGCGGCTGCACTCAATACGTACTGCAAATTTGCGCTGCCATCTTCATTGATAGGCGTGCCTACTGCAATAAAACATATATCTGAGCTTTCCACAGCTTCTTTAATGCTTGCGGTAAATAAAAGCCGGTCCGATTTGGTATTGCGAGCTATCATTTCCTCCAGCCCCGGCTCAAATATAGGGATTTTCCCGTCGCGCAGGCATTGTATTTTTTCTTCGTCGGTATCTGCGCATATTACTTTATTTCCGAATTCAGCCAGGCATGTGCCGGTTACCAAACCGACATATCCGGTGCCGATCATTGATATTTTCATGTTTTCCTCAAAAGTGTGGTTTTAGTGTAATCGGCCGTATCGTACGGCGGTAATAAAATTTTCGAGATAGCGGACAGCGCTTTGGCATTCCGTTTTTTTTGCGCAAATTTTTATTTGTGCACCCATCAGTATATTATAACAAATTTTGCAAACCATTGCAACAAAAGATATCAAAGTAGTGTTTTGAAATGCGTCGGGAGTGGCGCACTGCTGATAATACCGATACGGAGAGTCTCGGTAGGCATACATATTTTTCATTGTTGCAATCAACTTCAAAATATTAAATATATTGAGATGAGGTGAAAAAAAGGTATACAAAGGGTACCGTTTATTATAGAATAATAATAATAAATTAATGTAAAAAGTATGGTGTTACAAAATAAATGAAGTTTTCAATTATTATTATTTGTTGCAATCAAGATGATGTGATAGCGAACGCAGTTGATTCGGCAGTGGCTCAGAATTACCACGACCGCGAAATAATTGTTGTCGACGACGGTTCGACCGACCAAAGCGTGCAAATTATTGAGCAGCATGCAGCGGGGCAGGCGAAGCTGATTTGCCACAAGGAAAACCGCGGAGCATACGAAGCGCGAAAAACAGGGCTTGAGGCGGCAAGCGGAGATTATATTTTATTCCTGGACGGCGACGATCTG
>CAYTMY010000157.1:0-3722 GCA_964439075.1 uncultured Lachnospiraceae bacterium
GTTGTATTATTTCAAGTTGTTTCGGCATTTTTTTCTTCAGGTGTTGCGATTATGGAAATATCTGTATTTACCTCATTTGCTAGATATGTGATTATCTTTGCAATGCTCTTAGGTAGGTTCGGAACGATTTATTTGCTGTATCATTTAAATATACGCGGTTTATCCGAAAGCGAAATTTTATTGAAATCCTCGGAAGATGAAATTCTGATATGAATGAAATTATTACCTCGAAAGCAAATAATATCATAAAGAGTACAAAGAAGCTGTATGAAAGAAAGTACAGAAAAGAATACGGATTGTTTATTATAGAAGGAGAACGGTTTGTATTTGACGCTGCCGACAGCGGAATTGTTGCGGAGTATATAATTTCTACGGAAAAATACCGTAAAGCCGTAGAGACAAAGTACGCTAAAGAAGTATATATTGTTACCGAAGAAGTGTATCGCCATGTAAGTGCGTTGTCAGCTCCTAAGGGAATCATGGGCATTTACCGCATTCCGAAGGAGGATACGAGCAAAATCGAGGCAAATAAAATTATTTTTCTCGATAATGTGCAAAATCCCGATAATGTAGGGGCTATAATAAGAAGCGCTGTTTGTGCGGGATATGATGAACTTTTTTTAAATGACGGTTGCGCCGACGTTTATTCGGACAAAAGCGTTCGTGCATCCGCGGGAAGCATTTTTCGGATAGGTATACGTAATATTACAACAGATAAAATGCTTGAATTTGCAGCCACGGGGTATCAAATCATCACAACAGATTTGTGCGGAAACGAAAAAATAGATAGTATTAAAGACAAGTTCATTCTTGTTATCGGCAACGAAGGCAACGGCGTGTCCAATCAAATAAAAGAGCGTTCCGACTTGTTGCTTAAAATCCCGATATACGGAAATTGTCAGTCTCTTAACGCAGCATGTGCTGCAAGTATATTGATGTATAAACTAATAGGATACTGAAATGGTGGTATACAGTGAAAAGAAGTGAAGCAAGAGAAAAAATATTCAGAATAATATTTCAAATGGAATTCTATGATGACTTTGATAAAATATATGAGCGGCTTTATCATGAAGAAGAGTTGAAGGGCGTTCAAGGCGAGTATGCTCTTGCTACAATAAAAGAGATTATCGAAAAGAAGGATATTATAGACAGTATTATTTCGGAATATCTGAAGGGCTGGAAGTTTGAACGGTTGCCAAAGACAGTCATAGCGTTGCTGAGACTGGGTGTTTATGAACTGAAATTCAATGAATCGGTGCCCGATATTACGGCTATAGATGAAGCTGTAACATTGGCTTATGAGTACTGCGACGAAAAAGACAGCGTATTTATTAACGGCGTTTTGAACAATATATATACAGACGGCAAAAAATGATATTGGGAATAGATACAAGCAACTATACTACGTCTGTGGCACTCGTATCGCAGGATTGTAAAGTATTGTATGACAAAAGGCGTATATTAAATGTAAAAGTCGGGCAAAAAGGTCTTCGTCAGTCAGAGGCATTTTTTCAACATATAACTAATTTCCCCGCACTGTATGAAGCTGTTTTATCTGATAAAAAGAAAATCCAAGCTGTATGTGTATCCGATAGACCCAGAAGCGTGGAGGGCTCATATATGCCATGTTTTAAAGCAGGGCGTTCATTAGCGCAGACCATAGCTGCCACGCTGAATATACCGATATATTATACTTCCCATCAACAAGGGCACATTATGGCGGCGCTAAACGGCAACGATGTTATAGGAAACGAAGCTTTTATTGCCGTTCATTTGTCGGGCGGAACCACTGAATTATTGAGATGCGAAGACGAGAGGTCCGGGTTTTCAACAATAATAACAGGCAAAACCATTGATATAAGCGCAGGACAACTGATAGACCGTATAGGCGTAATGTGCGGTTTGGAGTTTCCGTGCGGTGCACAAATGGATAAAATATGCATGGACGGAAATTCAGTGGATTATAAAATCAAGGCTTCTGTAAATAAAGGCAATGTGAGTTTTTCGGGAGCTGAAACACAGTGCAAGCGTGATTTTGACAATATCACGGATAAAAACATGTTGATTAAAGCAGTGTTTTTATGTGTATGCGAAAGTTTGCAAAAAGCGATAAAGTATATTTGCAAAGAAGAAAATATACAAAATGTATTGTTTATGGGCGGCGTATCGGAAAGTGATTTTCTGCGCCGGTACTTCGATATGGTACACGATAATGAGCTTAATTGGTATTATGCCGCTAAAGGAATGTCGTGTGATAATGCTGTGGGAGTGGCATTATTGGGATGTAAAAAATATAGGTTGGAACACAATGAATGTTAAGATTTCAATGTTAAGCGTCAGCGATCTTAATCAATATATTGCGGAACTTTTATCCGCGGATGATGTTTTGGCCGACGTGTTTGTAGAAGGTGAGATATCAAATTTTAAACATCATTCGTCGGGGCATCTCTATTTTTCACTTAAGGATGACGATGCAAAGGTAAACTGCGTGATGTTTAGGAGCGCGGCTTATTATTTGCGCTTTCAGCCTAAGGACGGAGACTCGGTACGTATAAGAGGACGTGTAAGCGTTTATGAAAAAACCGGCGTTTATCAAGTATACGTAAATGCAATGGAGAAAAACGGAATAGGGGAGCTATACGAGGAATATACGAGACTCCTCTCTGTTTTAAAAGGGAAAGGATATTTTGATAAAACAAACAAGAAGCAAATACCATTTCTTCCTGAAAGAATAGCGCTTATAACTTCGCCTACAGGCGCCGCCGTAAGAGATATGATATCGGTCATAACCAGAAGATGTTCGCTGACAAAGCTTATCATTTGTCCTGTTTTAGTACAAGGGGATAATGCCTCCGAACAAATAGCGGATATGATCGATATCGTTAATAAAAATGATATATCGGATCTGATAATACTTGCAAGAGGAGGCGGTTCCATTGAAGAGCTTTGGGCTTTTAATGAAAAAATCGTTGCTGAAAGTATATTCGCATCGGTTATTCCGGTCATGACGGGGATTGGGCATGAAACGGATTTTACTGTATCCGATTTTGTAGCGGACATGCGCGCCCCTACGCCTTCGGCTGCTGCTGAACTTGCTGTGCCCGATTTACAGGATGTAAGATTTACTCTTGACGGTTATAAGGGTATGCTTATAGAGGAAATACACGCTGCGTTGGAATATAACAAAGAAAAACTCAACAAAATAAGAGAAGCGAGTTTTTCTTTGTCCTCACTTGAAGCATTGAAGGAATATAAGAGAAAAATAAGTGATACAACAAAATTGTTGGGACTAAACGCAAGGCATAAAACAACACTATACAGAGCAAGAGTCGATTCGTTTGACAAACTGGTACGTAGCATGTCTTTCGAAAATGTGCTTAAAAGAGGTTTTTTTGCAATTGAAAAGGACGGCAGAATAGAAAGCGAAACAAATTTATCGATGAACGACAACATCGTTTTGATTGGTGAGAAAAAACGAATTAAATCGCATATAGATGCTATCGAAATGAGGGAGAGTAATGAATAAGGAAACCTTCGAAGAAAAAATGAACAGGCTTGAATATGTTGCCGAGAAAATGCAAGACGATGTTAGCTTACAGGAATCGGTAAAACTTTATGAAGATGGAGTCAAACTCTTGAAAGAGCTGAGCGAGGAGTTGAACAAAGCCGAAGAAAAAGTAAAGAAACTGACTTTGGAAGCCGGCAAGATAAAATTTGAAGAC
>CAYTMY010000158.1:0-3618 GCA_964439075.1 uncultured Lachnospiraceae bacterium
CATGTTGTCGGTTATGCTTTCCGTAAATCCGTCTCTCGGTCCGCGCACGGTTTTTTTGTTTTGAGGTTCGCTGACCGCTCTTTTTGGGGCTCCCTTAGCGCTTATTGCCATAAAGGAGGAGCATCCGTCGCACAAAAGAATTGCGTCCGCCGCAAACAAACGCTCGATAAGTTTGTCAAAGTTATCTGCAGTTTCTATCTGCGAGGCGCTTATTCCTTTTTTCAGCAGCTGTGCCGATATGAGCGGAGTTGTATCCGCTTGCGAGAACAGAGGAAACTTAAAACGGTTCAGGCTTTCTATCACATATTCCGAAATGTATTTTTTGTCGCACAATCCGTCAAAAAAGATGAGAGTCATCTTTTTTTTCTTCAGTCCTTTTGTCATGAAACTCCTGTAAATTATGTCGGGGCACTCACTGCAAAGTTTTTTTATATGTTCGATATTTTTATCTGACGATTTTGTTAACTTCCGCATAGTCATCACCTTTTGCAATAGTTTGACCCTATTTTCATCGGTGATTCATAAAATGAAATAATATAACGCAAAAAAACATACGCACGGCAGCGTATGTTTTCGGCGTTTTTAATTTTGCTTCAGTGTTTATCGCGGCAGCCGTCGTTGAAAAACTTCACTACACTCTCTTCATGTGCCTTCGAAGTCCACGTGACGAGCATGTCGGAAGCCGAAAGTGAAGTATCTCCCGAAGGTATCAGTTCTTCTCCTCCTCGGCGTACCGCCATAAGCAGGCAGTTTTTGGGTATGCCCAATTCCTTTATTTTTTTATTTTCAAAGGCACTGCCGGGTTCCACGGTAAACTCAAGTATCGTTTTTTTGCTCATGCTTTTCTTATGTGTGTAAACGTCGTTTTTAGCGTCGCTTGCTCTGTCGGTAAGTCTTTCGAGCAGTTGTTCGTATACGGGTTTTACTTTCAGCACGTCCGCTACTATATACGCAAACAGGGAAACTGCTGTAAGCGCAAGAAGATTTTGAAATGAACCTGTCATTTCCGTTATGAGAATTATGCCCGTGAGAGGGGCGCGTACTATAGCCGCAAAATATCCTGCCATAGCCAATATTATGAAGTTGTTTATAAGAGACTCTTCGATGCCGAAGACCCTTGTGGTAAGCAGGGCATAAGCGCAGCCTATATATGCGCCCAAAACCAAAAGAGGGAAGAATATTCCGCCCGGAGCGCCCGAGGCAAAGCTTATTTGTGATATGGCAAATTTAAGGCACAACAAAATAAGAACACTTTTCAAAGTAAAATCGCCCGTATTGAGCAACTCTATCATTTTATGCCCGCTTCCCAGTACCATAGGGCAGGTGAAGGCGAGTATGCCCGCCAATAAAAATGCGACGGTTATTTTGCAATGGCTTGGCAGAAATTTTATATTATCGAACACATTCTGTAAAAACGGTATGCATTTATTGTAGAACGCTCCCAAAAGACCCAACAGGAGACCCAGCAGTATGACGAGCAGATAGTATTTCAGCGGTATAGCCGAAGTAAGCTCAAAATCAAATACCGGAGAAAGCCCGAATATTTCTTTTGATATAAAATCCGCCGTTACGGACGCGGCCATAGCGCCGAGAACAAGCGCCGCCGAAAAGTGTTTGTGCACTTCCTCAAGAGCGAACATTACCCCCGCCAAAGGCGCGTTGAAGGCAGCGGCTAGCCCTGCCGAAGCTCCGCAGGTAAGAAGATATCTCTTTTCGTACTCTGTCCTTTTCCCAATTAGGGAGTATCCCTTTGCGCCCATCGCACCGAGCTGGATTGAAGGACCCTCTCTTCCGAGAGAAAGTCCCGACAATACGCACAGGGCTCCGCCTGTCATTTTTGCAATGATAACGCGCAGCCAGTTTTCGTCAAGCTTTCCTTCGAGTTCCGCCTCTATTTGGGGAATGCCGCTTCCCTTTATATTGCTTTCAAACTTTATAAGGCGGCTTACGACAAAAGCGATGGCGATGAGAATAACAATCCACAAAATCTTTTTAGCTGTGTTTTCGGAAAAATACGCGATAAGAAAAGCGGAAGTGCTTTCCGCTTTTCCGAGCAGCAGGCGATATAACGAAGCTATCAGTCCTGCGACGGCGCCCGCCGCTATGCCGTTCGCCGCCATTATATATTTTCTGTTCTTGTAATTATTTAATGTTTTATTTGTATCTTTCTTCATATCCGAAGACAACATTATTTCTGCCTTTTGAACTTGCAATTTTTTTTGATAAATTCCTTTGTTTCGGCGATTTCCGCATTGCTTACGAAAAGCCGTATGGCGTTTGCGAATATTTTGCCGCGCGGGTTAAAAACGAAACGCACGTTTGAGCCGTTTTTATTTTCGACTATTTTATATACGGTAATCTCGCTGTACATCATAAAGCTTGCCCCCGTCGAAATGCCGTTTTCGTAAAATCCGGCGGGTTTAAAGACCATATACAGCGCCGATATGAGAAACGCCACTATGGCAATAATGAAGGATAAAAAGAAAACGACCGTGGTGTTATCCTTCGGGTTTGCTCTGTATGCGAATATCCACGCCACCAACGCCAGCAGTATCCATAAAAGCTGCGAGAGGTCTGTGTAAAGCGGACCGTTTAGTGTCTTCTTTTTAAGTTCTCCGAGCTGTGCCATTCGCTTTGTGGTGGTCGATAAATTTATGAGGGAAGCCGCCACCATTATGACTCCGAGTATATTTTCAAATGTCAAGTATTCTTTCATTCACGTTCGTTCCTTTCATCCTTTAAACTGTGGTTGTATACGCTTCTTTTATCGAGTATCCATACTCTGTCCGAGAAGTTCTTTTCGGGCGTTTGCTGCAAAGTTTTTTTGAACTGGTCCATTCTTGCGTCCAATACGTCGAGATGATGTACGAGCTCCGCTTCGGCTATCATCGGCACGACGGGACTGCCGAATTCGGGGTAGTAGTGGTGAGACAGGAGTATGTGCTTTAAAAGCATCGTTATTTCGGGGTCTGTTCCAAGCTCACGCGCCTTTGCATCTATGTCGCATATCATTATGGTAATGTGTCCCAAAAGCTGTCCCTGCGCAGAATATTTTTCCGCAGTGCCGTATTTGTCGGAGTCTATCTCCTTTATCTTTCCTATATCGTGCAGGGCAATGCCCGCGTATACGAGGTCTTTATCCAAGAAGTCATATATCTCCAATAGCGAGGACGCCGCGCGAAACATCGAATATGTATGGTACATGAGCCCGCCCTTCATTGCATGATGAAAGCTTTTTGCCGCGGGATAGTACAAAAGTTTTTCTTTGTTGTCCTCCATAAGCGCAAGCGTGAGTTTTTTTATATCCTCATTTGCACCGTCGTTTATAAGGCTTACGAGCTTTTCATACATTTTTTCGGGCGGGTAGGGAGAACATTCCACAAGCCGGTTTATTTCATCGTCAGTAGGTTCGATTGCCGATATGTCGTGTATTATAAATTGAATATTGTCGTTGTATAACTGAACTGTTGCATGCACTTTCGCGAAATTGCCTGTTTTGACCGAATCCGCAAGTTCGCTTTTTATATCCCACATTTTAGCGGGAATTTCTTCCTCCCTGTTCGCCAAAAGGACGTCCGCAAAGTGTGTGTTGTTCTTTGCCTGTTTGATTTCAAATTT
>CAYTMY010000159.1:0-3592 GCA_964439075.1 uncultured Lachnospiraceae bacterium
TTACGGATACTATTGTTTGTTTATAAATATCCGAAAAATCTCCTCTGTGCATTCCGTTATTATATAAAATTCTTGCAAATGCTTTAAGTGCAGAATATATTGCATGTAAAAACTCATTGTATCCACAATCAATTGTTAAACCACTTTTTCTATCGTTTATACACTCTATTTTTAATTCCATATTATCATTTTTATACACCTCTAACCAAAATGGCCCATCGTGAAAATAAAGCTCAAAAGAAATATTTTCTAAATTTTTTGCCTTTAACATATTAACTTTCCATTCTTCTAAAATAGGAAAAGTAAAATCAGTCCAATCATCAAATGGAAAGCAATAACCATCATGCTCAATATGGATTCTTGTATCAACTACATGTATGTTTTCCGTGACAAATATGTCATCTTCTATTACAATTTCCATTATAAAATGCTCCTTTTACTTCTTCTCATATTAAAACCATAATGGAGCATGTACTATCGTGCTTCTTATCGTTAAGTTCAATGCATACCGTGATGCAGCAATAGGGATGCCTATTTCGTCTTCGCTAATTTTACCCAAAATTCCGTTTCGGTTGACTTGCTTAGTTGTTTCATTGTCAGAACTGATTTTTCAATTAAATAATCCAAATTAGATATGAATTTATTTGGAATAAGCTCTAAAATGTCCTCCAACTCGCAACATTCGCTTACTATTTCAATAATTTGTTCGTTAAAATGCACTTCTTTTAACTCTCTTACGATACGTGGTAAAAAAAGAAGTCTTTCAGCTTCATAAATCGATAGTGTAGCCTCTTTTATAGAATACAATGTGCCTATAATGCGCCTACCATTGACAGGCGCTTTTCTTCGCTGCGATTTTTCTTGTCTCGCTTCAATTTATTCCATAGCTTTTGCTATAGCTTTAAGCTTTCCGATAGAAATATCTCCCAATACGGCGAGGTCCTCCGCGGTAAACGCATAAGGAAGGTTGTCCTCAAAGAGTATTTGCGAAGAGGGCGGGAATTCATCGTCGGCAGCCCAAAGGATATAGTAAACATACAACCCGTTTATAAACTCAAACTTGTAACCGGCATCTCCCATGGAAACCTTTTCGGCTCCTATCGACTCCATTACTTTACCGAACAAATCGAGTTTGTAACCGAAAGCATAAGCGAGCCGAGCAAGGCATCTTCCCTTAAAATTGCCGAAATAGGTGTCTCCCCACGGCACATCTCTGTAGGTAAGCTGTTTGCCCAAAGAAGGCGCAAAACGTCCGCTGCAAAGATAGTGGGCTATCAATATCTGCACGGCATAGTCGTCGGGTATGTTTCCCTCTGCATCTCTCAGAGAATACTCGGGGTAGCCGACGGTGTACGCTTCGTTCATTATTCTTATCTCAAAAACGCTTTTTTCATCATTGAAGGGAATGTTGGTCCTTGCGGCTATCTCATGTGCATCCAGTTTTTTATACTCCTCTTTGTAGTGTTCAAGAGGCATACGCACTTTATTGTTTTTTTCGTATTCCATAGCTTATCCTTTATACTCAATAGTGAATCAAACAGGCTCGTTTCATTGCGTTTATTATAGCACAAAATAATCCCGTTAAAACTTTTATCGGGCTTATAGTATGATATAATCAGTGAAGATACAGGCTCATAAAACCATTGATACGATATACCTGTATACAATTTTTTCAAAGGATAAAACACTCATGAAAAGCATGACGGGCTTCGGCATTGCCGAATATTCCTCCGAAAATGAAGCATTGACCGTAGAAATAAAAACTATAAATCACCGCTACAAGGACTTCAACTTCCGCCTTTCGCGCAAGCTTTCCCCTCTTGAAGACAACATCCGCAAATATATATCGACAAGACTTTCACGCGGACATATAGAAGTAAATGCGAAATACATGAGCTTCGGCGAAAATACGGCTAAGTTCAAGTACGATCCCGAAAGCGCGGCGGCATACAAGAGAATTCTCGATACCATAGCAAAGCAGTTCCCCGACGCGGACTGCCGCATATCGGTAACGGACATATCACGCTTTACAAACGTGATAACCTCGGAGGAAGTTACCGAGGATATGGAAGCTCTGTGGCAAAGATTCCTTCCCGTATTGGCGCAGGCATGCGATATGCTCGAAAAAGGACGCGAAGATGAGGGAGCAGCGCTTTTGGGAGACTTTTCAAAACGCATCTCCGTAATAGAAGAGTACACAAAGAAGATAAGCTCTTGCTCCGAGGATATACCCAAAGCCTATTATGAAAACCTCAAAAAAAATATATCGGACTTTACAGGCGGCGTCATCGACGAACAGAGAATGCTCACCGAGCTTGCCCTGTATGCGGACAGATGCAGTATCACCGAGGAGTTGGTTCGCCTAAACGCCCATTTCGAAAATTTCCGCAAAACGATATCACTGAATGAACCCGTCGGCAGAAAGCTTGACTTTATGCTGCAGGAGATAAACCGCGAGGCAAACACCATAGCTTCAAAATCGAACAGCTTTGAAATAAGCAGTCTCGTGGTAGAGATAAAAAGCGAACTCGAAAAGATACGCGAACAAGTGCAAAATATAGAATAGCGGCATTTTTTACTTATAAACGGAGTGGCTAATGGGAAAACTGTATGTTATGAGCGGACCTTCGGGAAGCGGAAAAAGCACTCTGTGCAAAATGCTTTCACAGTCCGACGATAAAATCAAAATATCGGTATCGGCGACTACCCGCCCCCCTCGCGAGGGAGAAAAAGACGGAGTGGACTATTTTTTTCTGTCGGATAAACAGTTCGACGAAAAGCTTCGCCAAAACGCCTTTTACGAACACGCGGGCATATTCACCAAGCGCTACGGTACATTAAAAGAGCAGACCGACTCCCTTATCGGCGCAGGCTGCGACGTGATACTCGAAATAGACGTGCAGGGAGCCAAGCAGGTGCGCGAAAAGAACAAGGACGCCATTCTGATATTCATAATGCCTCCGAGCACGGAAGAGCTGATAAAAAGGCTGGAGGAAAGAAACACCGAATCCGAACGACAGCTGGAAATGCGCATAGAGACCGCAAAGAACGAAATGACGCAAAAGGGTATGTACGACTACGTCGTCGTCAACGACAAGCTCCGCCACGCATTCGAGCAAATATCGGAGATAATAAAAAAACACAGATAATGCGAGAGATAAATGGCAAAGAGAAAAATCAAGCGCATAAGGATAAAGAGAAGGACAAAACCCTCCGAAGAACGCATAGAGAAATTTTCGGCAAACGATTCTTTTTCGGATGAAGACGAAAACTTCGAGGAAGTTAACGAACATCGCAGAAAACGAAAACCGAAAATTAAAAGGAAAACCCGAAAACGCGCGGGATTTTTCACACACCTTGCCCGAATAACGGCGCTGCTTCTCATTGCCGCGGTGGTTCTTGTATTTTACGCAGGCAATTATGTGTTTAAAAGCCTCGATAAGATACAACGAAAGGATATCGGCAAGAGCTATACCGAGTTGTGCATCGACGAAGATATTCGCGCGCAGCTTAAAAAAAGCAACGTAAAGAACATAGCGCTTTTCGGAACGGACGTGACAGACGAATACGGCTTTAACCGCAGCGATACCAT
>CAYTMY010000160.1:0-3587 GCA_964439075.1 uncultured Lachnospiraceae bacterium
TAATATTAATTAAATAACTAAATAAGTGAAAAACTATTGTTCTTTTTACCAATAAATATTAAAATTAACATAACAATTTGACTCGGAGGAATTTAATGCCTTACGAATTTGAAAACACACAAAGTTCGAGTAAAGCAAACATAAAAGTAATCGGCGTAGGCGGCGGCGGCAATAACGCGGTTAACAGGATGATAGAAAACGGTCTCGGAGGAGTTACCTTTTATGCCGTAAACACCGACAGCCAAGTACTATTGGCGTCATTATCTGATAATAAGATCCAAATCGGCGAAAAAACAACAAAAGGCTTGGGAGCAGGTGCAAACCCGGAAATAGGCGAACGCTCTGCCGAAGAAAGCGCCGACGAAATACGCGAAGCGCTTGAAGGCGCAGACCTTGTATTTGTAACGGCGGGAATGGGCGGAGGCACCGGGACGGGAGCGTCGCATATCATAGCAAAAATAGCTAAGGATATGGGGCTGCTTGTCATCGGTGTTGTAACAAGACCATTTTCGTTTGAAGGCAAGGTCAGAAAAATCAATTCCGATCTCGGTATTCAGCTCATAAAAGATTATGTGGACGCCTTGGTGGTTATTCCAAACGACAGACTTTTACAAGTTGCCAACCAGAATACCACTTTCAAGGAAGCCTTTAGGATGGCAGACGACGTACTGCTTATGGGTGTAAAAGGTATAACTGATCTTATAGCGACGCCCGGTCTTATCAATTTGGACTTTGCAGACGTTAAAACGATAATAAAAGACGCAGGTATGGCTCACATGGGAATGGGCTCGGGAAGCGGAGCCGATAAAGCCGTTGAAGCGGCAAAACAAGCAATACAAAGCCCGCTTCTGGAAACATCCATCGACGGAGCCACAGGTGTGCTTCTCAATATAACGGGCGGAGAACAGCTTACTTTGTTCGAGATAGAGAAGATAGCCGAAGTGATAAGGCAAGAAGCACATCCGGACGCCAATATGATTATAGGCGCTTATATAGATCCCGATCTTGACGATGTCATTAAAGTTACGGTTATCGCGACCGGCTTCAGTGCGGATAAAAAAGCGAAGGCTAAGGCGGCTGCCAATAACAGCTTATTCCCTCAAAGCGAACAGCAAAGCAAATCCGCAGTTACGCATTCGAACGACAATGATTCTCCCATAATGTGGCCTTCGTTTCTCGATGAGGAATAAAACAAGCAATAAAAAATAAATAAACCGCACGTTGTACAAAACAACGTGCGGTTTATTTTTATCGCTTATTTTTACTATTGTTCATGATGTAAAAGGGCTTACCGTAGTACATAATTCATGGGTTCAACTTCAACGCCGTTTATTATAACTTCGAAATGCAGATGTACGCCTGTTGCGGTTCCCGTCATGCCGGCAAAACCGATCACTTCGCCTTGTGTGACTATTTGTCCTTCGCTCACGTTGAGTGCATTCATGTGAGCAAACAGCATTTTGTATTGATTACCGTCCGTATCGCAGCCCAAATCAAGTATTACACAGTTGCCGTAACCGCCGTAATATTCGGCTAATATTACTCTGCCGTTGGCAGGGGCGACTATATGGTCGTTCCAATCCGCCCCGATATCCGTTCCGCTGTGGAATTTGGAATATCCGTATATTGGGTGTATTCTCCAGCCGAAAGGACTCGTTATGGAATACTCTCCGGGTATGGGCCATATAAAAGTCGTATAAGTATTTGCAAAGTCTGTATTGCTGCTTTCCATTGCCACTATCCTGCGCAGTGCGGCAGCTTCTTCTTCTTCCTGTTTTGCAAGCGCTGTCCAATAAGCTTCGGTTTCTCTTATTTCCGCCATAGTAGCCTGTTTTTCGGCTTCTTGATCGGCAAGTTCCTGCTGCGCGGCTTTTTGTTCTGCCAAAGTTGTTTCAAGAGTGGCTTTAGCGGTTTCTATCTCAGCTTTTTTAGCCTCAATAAGTTTTTCCGTCTCTTTTAATTTTCGTGCTATTTCGTTATCGTAATTGATGATTGAAGATATTGCCGTGGCTCTGCTTATGAAATCGGAAAAACTTTCCGAACCGAACAAAACTTCGAGATATCCGCTGTTTCCGTACATGTACATAACAGCCATTCTTTCTTCGAGCTGTTTTTGGTAAGACACAAGGTTTGCCGTTGCTTCGTCCAGTTCAATTTGCATAGCATCGATTTGGGCTTGAGTTTGCGTTATCTGAGCAGTCGTGTTGTCTATCGCCGCCTGAGTGTCACGCACTTGCCTGTCCAAAACTTCCAACTGCTGATTCAGTAAGTCGGCAATTTCGCTTTGTGCCGATGCGTTTTGTTTGTATTCCGCAAGTTTTTCTTCGATTGCCCGTAAGTCATCTCGATTATCGGCTTTTGCGGTAAAATTGGTATTGCCTAATACTATCATTAAGGCAAATAATGTTGCTGCGATTCTTATGGCAATTCGTTTTTTCATTTTTTCTCCTATACATTGAGGAATTTTTTCAGTGAGAAGGAACTTCCGATAGTTCCCAACAGTATTCCGTATATTATAAATATCAGCGATATTCTTGTCATTACAAAGCTTGCGGGTGCAAGAGTTTGACCCAAAGGAAGAACCGACATTGAACCTTGAAGCAAACCCGTAAGGAAATAATAAATATTTCGTAGCAGCAATATTGAAAAGAAAGCTCCGAACAATCCTAAAATGCTACCCTCGATTATGAATGGAAATCTGATATACCAGTCTGTCGCCCCGACATATTTCATTATGGATATTTCATTCCTTCTGGAAAAGACGGTCAATTTTATAGTGTTATAAATTATAAATATCGCTATCACACTTAAAACCGCCACAATGATCCATGTTACCGTATTTGTAAATTGGTTGAATTTCAAAAGCTTTTGCACTGTTTGTTCGCCGTATATAACGTCGCGTACTCCCTCAAAATCTTTTGAATAGTTGTATAACGCGTCTATCTGCTCGGCATTTTCCATTTTTACGATGAAGGATGCCGGCATAGGAGAGTTCTGAGCTGTAAACGTTGCAACAAGGGAAGCGTTTTCCTCTCCGAGAGTTTCTTTGAATTTTGCAAGAGCCTCTTCTTTTGATTCGTATGTAACGGAAACCACGCCTTCATAGTTCAAAAGGTCTTGATATATGGTTTCCTGCACTAAAGTCGGTATGTTGTTGTTGAGATAAACTTTTACTTCAAGATTGCTTTCAATTTGCTCTGTTATAAATTGGATATTGATAGCAATTGCAAGCACTACGCCTACTATTACCAATGCGCACACCACGCTTAAAACGGAAGCAACGCTCATAACGGAATTTCTTTTTATGTTGTGCAGCGAATCTCTGATAAATATTTTAAGAGTAGTCATAAATCAGTTATAATAACCTCCGACTCTGTCGCTTACTACATTTCCTTTGTTGAGAGATACGACTCTTTTTTTCATTCTGTCGACCATAGTGATGTCATGTGTGGCGACCAAAACCGTTGTTCCGAGATTATTGATATCGGCAAGAAGATTCATAATGCCCGCGCTTGTTGCGGGGTCAAGATTTCCTGTCGGTTCGTCGCATATAAGAATTTTGGGATTATTTATTATTGAACGTGCAA
>CAYTMY010000161.1:0-3573 GCA_964439075.1 uncultured Lachnospiraceae bacterium
AGAGTTCGGATTGTATGCTGTATTGGGGCTTGAAAAAAAACATGTGACGGGCATCATAATGCGCGAAATGTTCATGCTGAATTTTGCCGCTTTGCTTGTCGGTATGGTTCTTGCCACGGTGTTCGGCAAACTCATATTTATGTTTCTCATGTCTGCAATGAAGGTTGCCGAAGGCAGCGTTTTCAAGCTTTCTCTTAGGGCATATTCTTGGAGCGCCGTATATTTCTTTATCATATATCTGATAGGCGCAGTATACAATACGATGCAGGTTCGTCTGGCAGACCCGATAGACCTCATCAACGGCGATAAAAAGGGAGAAAAGAAAATGAAGGGCATAGTTCCTATAACCCTACTGGGCGCGGTATGCCTTGGTTTAGCCTACTACAATGCCATAACCGTGGAATCTTCGTCGCTTGCTATGATAATGTTTTGGCCTTGCGTCGCTTTGGTAATAGTGGGAACATACTCGCTGTTTGCCGCAGGCTGTCAATTTGTATTGAAACGGTTCAAGAGCAATGAGAAATTCTACTACAAGCCCCACAATTTTATTTCGGTATCCGATCTTATGTATCGTATGAAGCAGAATTCATCGGGTCTTGCGAACATTTGCATACTTTCGACAATGGTGCTTGTCACCATATCGACATGCTGTTCTCTGTACTTCGGACAGGAAAAGATATTGGCAACTCAAAACCCGCACGATTTGCAGTATACGCTTATCTACGATAAGTCCTACGAGGCGCCCGAACGCAGTCTTATAGAACAAACAGTGAGAAGCGACGCAGAGCGCTATGGCGTGGATATCGAAACGTTTTATAGTTTTTACTCGATAAGAGACAGTGTAAAGCTTGTTGACGGGGTCTTCGAGTACAAGGACGAAAACGGTCAATTCAGTTACAGTGACGCAACGGAATACAACACCATGCATTCGCTTTATATAATCACACAAAGTGATTTTAACGAGATAGCGGGTAAGGATATTTCTCTTGCTGCGGGAGAGATGGCGATACTTACGGAAAAATATATTGCCGATACGCAGACACTTCCGACTCCGGGCGGAAACTATACGATAAAAGGAGTATTTAACGATACAATTTTAACACGGGGGGCAAAAAAAGATGTGTACTTTATTGCCGCCGATGAAGCTTCAGCAACAGCGCTTCGAAACGACATAAATCCCGGTATAAGCGTCGACCCATACTACAGCGAAAATGGCGCAATGTATGTGACTGTTCTCGATTTTACGGCGGAAAATGGCGAAGATAGGCTCATGTTTGCAAGCAGCGTATGTAAGGACATATATTCAGCCGTAAAAAATTCAGATAGCGGCATACCGTATTATTACGAGTATTCGAGCATTGACATAAACCGTGCGGACGGTTACAGCGTATACGGAGGATTTCTGTTCCTGGGTATATTCTTTACGATACTTTTCCTTATCAATACGATAGTGATAATGTATTTCAAGCAGGTGTCCGAAGGGTATGAGGACAAGGACAGATTCATCATTATGCAAAAGGTCGGTTTGAGCGACAGCGAGGTAAAGAAGATAATCAACAGACAAACGATGATATTGTTTTTCCTTCCGCTTACTGTGGCGCTCGTCCATATCCTTGCCGCCTGCAACATGCTCGTTAAAATGCTTGAGGCTTTCGTAATGACAGATACTTCATTTGCGCTTTTGTGGATAGTGATAAGCGCGGTGGCATTTACCCTTATATATGTCGTCGTATACAGAATAACCGCAAAGGCTTATTACAGGATAGTAAAATGGTAAACATAACATCATAGGTTTTGCATTTAAAGAGCCCTGTGCATAGTTATCTTGCATAGGGCTCTTTATTATTACTGTGTTTTTTATGTTGTTTTTCTGAAGCATGCGCCGTGCCCGGGGCATATCAGATATCCTGTTCCTTCAATATATTCAAATACTTTTTTCCTAAATGCGCTCGCTTTTTCGGGGTACATATCCACGCTTGTCATAAGGTAAGGAGCAAGCTCGTTAAAGCTCTTTTGGTCGTCTGTAAAACCGTTTAAGTTTACTATGACGTCTCCCGTAAATATCAGTTTGTGTTCTTTGGAAATAAGTAAGACTTCGCCGTCAAGGTGACCGCCCGCGCCCGCCAGCACTTCGAGCTTAATGTCGCCGAAACTGATGTTACCGAGCATAGAAAGGGGAGTATCGCTTTCCTTAGAACATTCAAACGTATGAAGCCTTGTCGGTTCCGGAGGCTCGTATGCGGTAATGATGCGGCTTATTCTGCAATAAGGGGCATGAGCGGGGTTTTCTTCTCTTATTGAAGGAATGCCTTCAATTTCGCACAGGAAATTTTTGTAGCTTGTTTGTGTTACATATACAACATCAAACAAATTCAAAAGCCCGCAGTGGTCTGTATCGGCGTGGGTTATCACACAGCGTTTGTGCATGGAATCGAAATCTTCGAACATCGAACGCAGCATGTTCAGCATTTCTTTCCTGTAGCAGGCAAATCCGCAATCCACAAAAAGAAGCTTGTTGCCGTTATGGAATATGTAGGTGTTGCTGCCGCAGGGCGGCTCCATGGCATAAAAGGAAATGTCATCGGTCAACTGCATTTTGGATATACGCAAATTAAAGTCGTTGTCCTTGTGGCGTGCTATATAATCCGCAAACTTTCCTATATATTCGAATACCTTATACGGCGAATTATCACCCTCATCAAGCATTTGCATTATCTTGTTCGTTTCCACTACGAGAGCGTCTGTTTGTTTATGTTTCAGCTTCAGTTTTTTGGAAAGCTCATTGGCAAAGGAAATATAAAATACGGTATTGTCGAGTATCTTTTCGGTTTTATCGTACTCTATTATTCTTGTAGTGCAATAGTGTGAAAGCTCATCGAGGAGTCTTTTTATAACGTCGGGCTCCGTAATGAGCAGCCCCATTTTAAAATATTGATATTCGGTGCCGTTTTCCTCCGAATTGAGGTAGGTTATATTTATATTGTATTTGTCGATTATTTCAAGTATCGGAACAAGCTGACCGCTTTCGTCTTTTATCTTGAATTCTATCAGCAACACGCTTTGCGCCGTACGCGGCTTGGCGAGAAAACCCGCGTTGCTCATTTCTTGTGTTATTTTTTTTAATATTTCTTCGCCGCCGTCAACGTCTACAAACAGAAAGTGTTCGTCTACCGATTTGTTATAATTTACGCGCGTTATATTACCGCCGTATTTTGCAATGATACGGCTTGCCTCAAGAAATGCTCCCGAACGGTTTTGCAAATTTGTTATATAGGTTCTCTTCATTTATTTCGATTCTTTCACAAATACGCTTTTGGGTTTTCCGCAAACAGGGCAGACCCACTCTTCGGGGAGCTCTTCAAAGGGTATTTTGCCGTCATATACATAATGGCACACCGAACAGACCCATGTTGGCGTGTGATGATCGGAGTTGTTTGTTGCTGCTGCATTTTTCATTGTTCTGTATGCTGCGTAAGTAAGAGGCTCGGAGGGGTCGTTAAAAGTTTGAGAATCTTTCACGTCGAGTATAAACATGAAATGTCATCAAACATATTATTTGCCGCCATGCAAAGC
>CAYTMY010000162.1:0-1689 GCA_964439075.1 uncultured Lachnospiraceae bacterium
TCTTAATGGACTTAACTTTTTTCACCGGTATTTTTGAAAGATTGATAATTTCAAAACGGGAATCCAAATATTTTTCGCAAGCCTCGCGCGCTGCCGGTGTATCATAAAATACATGCAAAGCATAATGGTCTTTGTATTCGGGATATATCCCGTACCCCGCAAATCCTCCGCCCAAACCGTTTGAGCGCTCGTGCATCAATTCTATCGAACGCACGATATCCTCCCCGCCGATACGTCTGCCGTCCTTGCAAAATACAGCGCTTATCGCGCAGCCTGCGGGTATTCTGTAGCCGTTTTCACCTTCTCTTAACATTTACCTTACCACCTTAGTTGAATCATTTTGTTATAAATAAAAACGCCCGATAACCACCTTCCGCAAGGAAGATAATATATCGAACGCCATTGTTCATAACATATTCAATTTCACTATATTATACACATTCGAAAAATAATTGCACTACTTTTTTTGCAAAAAATGAAAAAAATGTTGACTTTGTTTTTTGAAACGCTATAATATGCAAATATACAGCAAAGGCGCTGTGGATAATATTTTTATCCGCAGCGCCTTTTATTATTGGAGGTAATAAGATGAAAAGTGTTCCCGAAACCTTTGGCAGTATGGTATTCAACGACGATGTAATGAGAGAGAAGCTGCCCAAAGATGTTTACAAATCACTGCGAAATACCATAAATGACGGCGGAGACCTCGATATTGCCGTGGCAAACGCAGTGGCGACAGCCATGAAGGACTGGGCTATAGAAAAAGGAGCCACTCACTTTACGCATTGGTTCCAACCGATGACGGGTATAACCGCGGAAAAGCATGACAGTTTTATTTCTCCCACGGAGAACGGCAAAGTAATCATGGAATTCTCCGGCAAAGAACTGATAAAGGGTGAACCGGACGCGTCAAGCTTTCCTTCGGGAGGCTTGAGAGCCACCTTTGAAGCGAGAGGGTATACCGCATGGGATCCGACCTCTTATGCGTTTATAAAGGACGATTCATTGTGCATACCCACGGCATTTTGTTCCTACGGAGGCGAAGTGCTCGACAAAAAAACTCCTCTTTTGCGCTCAATGGAGCTTATAAGCGAGCAGGCAATAAGAATATTAAAGCTGTTTGGAATAAACGACGTCACGAAAGTATCATCCACTGTAGGACCCGAGCAGGAATATTTTCTCATAGATAAAAAAGACTATCTGAAAAGAAAAGACCTCATTTATACGGGCAGAACCTTATTCGGAGCAAAGCCGCCTAAGGGACAGGAGCTTGAGGACCATTATTTCGGAGTAATAAAACCGAGGGTAATGGCGTTCATGACAGAGCTCAATGAAGAACTGTGGAAGCTCGGCATATATGCCAAAACAGAACATAACGAGGTAGCTCCCGCACAGCATGAGCTGGCGCCGATATTTACGACGACAAACACGGCGACGGATCACAATCAGCTGATTATGGAGATGATGAAAAAAGTCGCCGACAGGCACGGACTTGCCTGCCTTCTGCACGAAAAACCATTTGACGGAGTAAACGGAAGCGGCAAACACAACAACTGGTCCCTTTCCACAAACACGGGCATGAATCTTCTTGAGCCGGGCAAGGAACCCGAAAACAACAAATTGTTTCAGCTCTTCGTATGCTCGGTCATCGAAGCGATAGACGAACATCAGGACCTCATGCGCATATCC
>CAYTMY010000162.1:1699-3570 GCA_964439075.1 uncultured Lachnospiraceae bacterium
AGCGCGGGCAACGACCACAGACTCGGCGCAAACGAAGCCCCCCCCCGCCGTAGTGTCGATGTTCCTCGGCGATGAGCTTACCGCGGTTTTAAAGTCGGTGCGCAACCATACAGGCTACGACAAAGCAACGGTGAGCGATATGAAAACGGGTGTGCACGTGCTTCCCGACTTTAAGCGCGACACTACAGACAGGAACAGAACATCTCCGTTTGCCTTTACCGGCAATAAATTCGAATTCAGAATGTTGGGTTCCACAGCCTCGCTTGCGGGACCGAATATAGTGCTCAATACGATAGTGGCGGATGTTCTCGAAAAGTACGCTGACAAGCTCGAAGGCGAAAAAAACTTCGACGAAGCTCTGATAAAGCTGATGCACGATACGCTTGAAAAGCACGAAAGAATTATCTTCAACGGCAACAACTATTCCGACGAATGGCTTGTCGAAGCGGAAAAGCGGGGGCTGCTGAACTTAAAAACTACGCCCGATGCACTGAAGTATTTTATAAGCGAAAAAAATATAGGATTGTTTGAAAGACACAAAATATTTACCGAAGCAGAGATAATGTCCAGATACGACATTCTCATGGAGGGATATTCGAAAACCATAATGATAGAAGCCTCCACCATGCTCGATATGGCTAAAAAAGAGATACTTCCCGCAGCTCTCGACTATACGCGGGATATCGCAAAAACGGCAAAAATGAAAAAAGAGCTCGGCATTGCCACCGAAGGCGATTGTACGCAAAAACTGGTGACATATATTTCTTCGCTCACTAACGAACTTTACGAAGGCACCGCTGCACTTGATAAGGCGGCATGCAAAGCATGCGAAGAAGCAGATATAACAGCTGCCGCGGATTACAGCAAAGACAGCATAATACCCGCTATGAACAATCTGAGAAAAACGGCGGATGAAATCGAAAGCGTTGTCGGTGAGAAGTATTGGCCGTATCCTACATACGGAGCATTGCTTTTCAGCGTAAACTGACATAGGGAACACCTCCCCTGATAGTAAACACCTTATTACCTCATAAAAGCGCACATGATGTGCGCTTTTATGATATCTAGAATTTTTTATTTTTCAGTTCGTCCCAAATCTGTTCTATATTTTCCTTATAATGACTTTTATTGCAGTACTCAACGGGTTGCGTATCGATAGTATAGTATTTTTCTTCTCTGTTCTTTTTCGGACATTTATCGGAATACAAAAGACCTGTAGATGAATCTATCGCAAGCTTTACGACCTGCCTTGACGAAAAATATTTTATATCTTCTTCTCTAATAAGTATATCCGTCACATCCGTATCGGCGATATCGCCCCCCGCGCTTACTTCGGGTTTAAGCACGCTTATTGTCGTTGTAGGTTCATAATAACCGCTCTCGCTTAATGAGGACGCGTATACTCCTTCGGAAGCGCTTGCCGTAATAAAATCACGGTAAGCGCGCATAGTCCATGACGTAGTCAGCCCGTCGACCTCCTCTGCGTCGATATTTCCCGCCCATACGGCGCTTACGACGTTGCCGCTGCCGCCCACAAACCACACATCGCGGTTTTCATCTGTAGTTCCCGTTTTTCCGAAGGTCTCGTACCCGTTTTGCGCATCGACGCCCGTACCCCGAATGACGACGCTCTCCAAGCAGCTTTTCATTTTTTCGGCGCTTTCAACAGATACCGCCTTTTCGGCCGATACTGATGGAGGATATATAAGAGTTCCGTTCTCATCGGCTATCGAAACTATACATACCGGCTCGCTGATATACCCGCCGCTGCAAATGACCGAATATGCCGAAGCCATTTCTATCGGTTTGGTACCGTTATACAATCCTCCGAGAGCAAGAGCATATCCTGTGTCCTCCTCAGATAAGGTCGA
>CAYTMY010000163.1:0-3563 GCA_964439075.1 uncultured Lachnospiraceae bacterium
TCCCTTTTGGGTACAGGTCCTTTTCTTGGCACTTGTCTTCCCTCCTGTTAATAGTTAAGTTTTCATCGGTACTCGACAAAATTTTCATTTGCCGTCTGTGCATTTTATCATCATACGATTATACACAATTGTCTTGTTTATTTGCTCTTGGGTCGTTTTGCTCCGTACTTGCTGCGAGCCTGCATTCTGTTCGCAACACCCGTCGTATCGAGAGCTCCTCTTATGATCTTGTAACGGACGCCGGGGAGGTCTCTGACCCTGCCGCCTTTAACCATAACGACGCTGTGCTCCTGAAGATTGTGACCTATGCCGGGAATGTAAGCAGTTACTTCTATTCCGTTTGTAAGTCTTACTCTTGCTATTTTACGCATTGCCGAGTTAGGTTTTTTAGGCGTAGCCGTTCTTACAACCGTGCATACTCCGCGTCTTTGAGGATTTGCTTTAAGTGCGGGCGTTTTTGTCTTGGTGATAAGATCATGTCTGCCTTTACGAACGATCTGATTGATAGTTGGCATTATTTACTCCTTTCTTAAAAACTTATAATCGCCGCGCATGCAGCCGGACGGCTGATACCGCAGTAATTACCCAATTGCTTCATCGATTCCACATATATAACGGGGATACTGTATTCCTTGCAGCCCTGTTCTATATCCGCGATCACTTTTTTATACGCGTCGGCGGCTATGAATACTTTTTCTATATTTCCGTTTTTTATGTGTTTGAGTGTTTGGTTCGTGCCGACTACGAATTTTTTCGAAAGCAGTTCTTCCAATTCCGTCTGCATGATACCTCCGCTGATTTTTTTGCGCATTAAAAAATACGCCTTTTACAGATCAGACACATTATTTTATCATTAAGCGTCATTTATGTCAATCGCAATGTGTGAAAATATGGCTTAAAATAGGTGAAAAAACCTTTTGAAAGTCATTTTGCGCACAACTATTCAAATTTATAACGTGAGATCGGTATTTTTAAGCCATATTGACTTACGATACTTCTGCTTCGGAAAAAATCGGTTTACATAAAACGCATATTAATGTATAATAACCCATATTATTACATTTTTTGGTTTTCGGGGAGGCATCATTGAGTTCAAAAAGAAGCGACGGGCGTCTCATTAAGGGGCTTGATCCTATATTTAAACTTATTCCGTACTTAATGCCGACAAGGGTGGAATCGCAGGTAATGTGCAAAAAAGAAGTGGATGCGCAAATATTCAACGATTATATCAAAGAAAAGCATGCTCAAGGTTACGATTTATCATACATGTCTGTTCTTATAGCGATATTTGTGAAAATAATGGCGAAGAGACCTCATCTGAACCGTTTTATAAAAAACGGAAGGATATATGCGCACAATGAGATAGTGATTTCTTTTGTAGTCAAAAAAGCCCTTACGGATGAAGCTGACGAGATGCTTTTGAAGCTCAAATTCGACGGCACGGAGAATATTTTTGAGATAAACAAACGCATAGAAGAAGAGATAAAAAACATAAAAAAGGGCGAGGGCGATAACGCCACCGATGAATTGGCGTCGAAATTTTTAAATTTGCCCAACCCGATAATAAAGTTTTGTGTGAAATTTCTGCTTAAGCTTGACGAATGGAATAAAATGCCCGAGAGCGTTATTAAAGCAAGCCCGTTTCATGCGTCGCTATTTATTACGAATGTAAAGTCGATAAAACTTGCTTACATATACCACCACTTGTACAACGTCGGTACGGCGGGCATATTTATGGCGCTGGGCAAAACAAGCGAAAAGGCGTCTTCGAATAAAGGCGTGATAGAACCGAAAAATATGTTTACTCTCGGTCTTACCATCGATGAAAGAATGTGCGACGGATTATATCTCGCAAAATCGCTTCAATTGTTTGAAAAATTCTGCTCCGACCTAAGCGTTTTGGAACAGAACTATACGCAGGAAGAAATAGTAAAAGACCTCACTTGATCTGATGTTATTGCAAACTCTTTTAACAATAATGCAACAAGGATAAAGTTTTCGAGCAAGCCCCGCCGTTGTAAGGCGGGCTGTTTTTTGCGCATAAATTGCTATTTGATTGAAAACCGTTCTTTGTGCATTTCGAATATCATATACTTTAAGTATCCTCAAAAAATCAATTGACTTTGTTAACTTTCAAATGTATGATAATATTATATAAGATTGCAAATGAAAAACATTTTGCTAAAGGAAAGGAATACGTACTATGATAAACTATGATTTTTCGGTTCTTGACAGAATAGGGTTGGAGTATCCTGTAGTCGGCGTTAAATATTCGCTGATGAAGCCGGCAAAACTGCCCAGATTGAAGGAAAAGATCGCGATTTGCGAAATGAACAAATATTGCCAGGATCACGGCGGTTTCTATGCCGAATTCGAAGACCACGGCTGTAAGGTCGGTCCTTATCTGCTCGGTCAGATGAAAGAGGACAATATTTACGAAAGCGGACAGATCGGTCCCAAGATCGGCGTTTATGAAGAAGCAAGAGCAAACAGAAGAATATACACCCACGCGCTCAGACTTGCGCAGGGCACGGCTCCGTATATATGGTTTGCAAGAGCAAATGAAATGGATTTCAGCCCCGACGTACTGCTCATTACAGCCAGACCGCAGCAGGCGGAAGTTCTGCTCAGAGCCCACGGTTACAGAACAGGCGAGGGTTGGGAAGCTAAGGGAACCACGGTTGCAGGTTGTGAATATATGTATGTATATCCGTATCTCACAGGTAAGCTGAACATACTCATTTCGGGTCTTCACCACGGAATGAAGGCGCGTGCGCTCTTCCCCGAAGGACTTCTCTTCATGTCGTTCCCGTTTGATAAAGTTCCCGAACTGCTTGATAACCTCGAGACTATGGAAAAAGAAAACAAACTCGATCTTCCTCAATATCACTGGGGTAAAGAGAACCATGAAAAATTCATGCCCACTGTCGCAAAAGATATGATGGATGAAATCGAAAAGGCAAATGCAAGAAAAGACTGATTTTGCATAAGCAAAAAATTACATAAAAATGAGTGCTTTTATGCACTTCCCCCCGCAGGCAATTACGCTTGCGGGGTATGTTTTTATATATAATTCATAGTAAATATATAGGAATTATATGAAATAGCTTGATTTAACTCACGCATTGATGTAAGCTTATACCGAAGACTCTAAGAGAGGCAATGATAATGAACAGAATAATATACCTTGATAATGCAGCGACTACGCCGCTGTCCGATACCGCTTTTCAGGCAATGCTGCCGTATTTGAAAAATGAGTACGGAAACCCCTCGGGCTTTTATGAATTGTCGCGGAATGCAAAAACGGCGATAGAGGAGTCAAGACGAGCGATTGCCGGTGCTCTGGGCGCATTGCCGGAGGAAATATATTTTACGGGCGGAGGAAGCGAATCCGATAACTGGGCGCTTAAAGGGATAAGCGAGCTTAAAAGAAAAAAAGGAAAGCATATTATAATTTCTTCCGTTGAGCACCATGCGCTCCTGCACAGCGCACAGTATTTGCAGAAGCAAGGCTTTGAACTTACTTATCTCCCCGTGAACAGTAAGGGGAAAATATCGCTTGA
>CAYTMY010000164.1:0-1970 GCA_964439075.1 uncultured Lachnospiraceae bacterium
TCGGTTGCTTCTTTGTTCTCAGAAAATACAAGGAAATGGCAACGGGTACGAAAAATATGCTCACCATGTTCATGTACTGCGGCATTACCACCGCGGTTTGGGGAGTTTTGTTCGGCAGTTATTTCGGAAACGCAGTGGATATCATTTCCGGTACGTTTTTCGGAAAAACGCTCAGTATCCCCGCGCTGTGGTTCGTTCCCGTAAACGAACCGATGAAGATGCTGATATATTCCTTTGCATTCGGTCTTATCCATTTGTTTGTGGGTTTGGCGCTGAACGGCTATCAGGCATTAAAGAACAAGCAGTACAAGGACTTTTTATACGATACGGTGTTTTGGTTCGGTATAGTTCTCAGTCTCGTGCTTATTCTGCTGCCTTCGTCGCTGTTCCGCTCAATGTCCGGAATGGTATTCGAATTCCCGGCATGGGTAATGACGACCTGCACAATAGTGGCTCTCGTATGCGCTTTGGGTATTATTCTTACCTCGGGCAGGGAATCGCGCAATTGGTTTAAAAGAATACTTAAAGGTCTGTACGGACTTTATAACATCAGCGGCTGGCTTTCGGATGTGCTTTCATATTCGAGACTGCTGGCGCTGGGTCTCGCTTCGGGCGTTATCGCATCCGTTATCAACGAGATGGGCGCCATGGTGGCGGGAGGCGTCGTGGGAACGATATTCTTCATCATTATATTCCTCGGCGGTCACGCATTTAACATAGCAATCAATCTGCTCGGCGCGTATGTTCACACAAACCGTTTGCAGTTTGTTGAGTTCTTCGGAAAATTTTACGAAGGCGGAGGAAGAAAATTCGAACCTTTCGACGCCAAAACCAAATACTTCAAAATACAGGAGGAATCAAATTAAAATGGAAAATTTAGGTATTGTATTTGCAATCGCAGGAGCTGCTTTCGCAGCATTGTTCGCAGGCATAGGTTCTGCAATCGGCGTAGGCCGCGCAGGTAATGCGGCAGCGGGCGTCATCACGGAACAGCCGGATCAGTTCGGTAAAGTGCTTATCCTTCAGCTGCTTCCCGGTACGCAGGGCATTTATGGTCTGCTTATCGCATTCATCACACTTTCACAGTGCGGCGTTCTCGGAGGAAGCGTTCCTACCTTCACGCAGGGTCTTTCATATTTTGTAGCTTGCCTGCCTATGGCTTTCGTAGGGCTTATGTCAGCTATATATCAGGGTAACACCTCTGTTGCATGTATGGGTATCATCACGAAGAGACCCGACCAGTTCGGTAAAGCAATGATATTCCCCGCAATGGTTGAAACATACGCAATATTGGCACTTCTTATTTCCATACTTTCGGTAACCAATATCAAATAATAAGCTGCTATTACTGTATACGGACATGATTCCGTAGAAAATTATGAGGAGACCAAATATATGACCGGATTGGAAAAAATCATAGCCGAAATAAACAATGACGCCGAAAAAAGCGCCTCCGCCATAGCGAAGGACGCCAAATCGCAAACGCAGGACATACTTGCGAAGGCAAAGCAGGAGGCGGCAAAGCAAGGCGAAAAGCTCAAATCCCAGTCTGACGATGATGTAAAAACTTACATTGAACGCGCAAAATCGGCTGCACAGCTTGCTCAGAGACAGTCGGTGCTCTCCGTTAAACAGCAGCTCATAGACGAAGTTATCAAGAAGGCTCAGGACGAATTGCTTGCTCTGGGAGATAAGGAATATTTCGATATGATAGTGAAGCTGGCGGCTGAATATGCATGGGATAAGGACGGCGAGATATGTCTGAATGCCAAAGATATCAAACGCGCTCCCAAAGATCTCGAAAAAAAGATCAACGACGCGCTGAAGACAAAGGGCGCCAAACTTACGCTGAGCGGCGAGCCCAAGGATATCGACGGCGGATTTGTACTGATATACGGCGGAATAGAAGAAAACTGTTCCGTAACTTCAATGTTCGGAAACGCGAAGGAAGCTTTGCAGGACAAGGTACA
>CAYTMY010000164.1:2003-3558 GCA_964439075.1 uncultured Lachnospiraceae bacterium
TAGGAGGAATAACTATATGGATTACATCTATGCGGTAGCGCGTATCAGATCAAAGGAGCTTACGCTTCTTACTTCGCAAAATATCGAGCAGCTGATAGCCTCAAAAACGAGCGAGGAGTGCGTAGCGCTTCTCAAAGAAAGAGGTTGGGGCAAACTCGACGCTTCCGATGACGATCAGGCGATGCTTTCATACGAGCGTGACAAAACATGGGATTTTATCAGAGAGATATGCAAGGATATGGAAAAATTCGACGTATTTCTTTATGCGAACGATTACCATAACCTAAAGGCAGCCATAAAGAGCGTATGCACTAATGACGATGAGGAGCCCGAAAAGATATATATAGAGCAGGGAACTCTCGATAGGGATCTTATCTACAGAGCGGTAAGAGACAAGGAGTATGAGCTTCTTCCTGAGGGTATGCGTGCGGCGGCGCAAAAAGCTTATGAGGAGCTTTTGCACACGAGAGACGGGCAGCTGTGCGACTGTATAGTCGACAAGGCCGCTCTCGACGCCATATACAAGGCGGGCAAAGAGTCGGATAACGAAACGATACGTACATACGCGGAGCTTACCGTCGCATGTGCCGACATCAAAACGGCATACCGTTCATGCCTGATGGGCAAGAGTTACGACTTTATATACGACGCTCTTGCGCCGTGCGCCACTCTTGATATAAAGACTATGGCAAAAGCAGCGGCAAATCTCGATACGCTTTGTGAATATTTGTCTACTACAGGGTATTCACAGGCGGCTGATATGCTGAAGACTTCGCCTTCTTCGTTTGAAAGATGGTGCGATAATGAGATGATCGAGCAGATCAAACCGCAAAAATACGAATCGTTCTCGATAGGACCTTTGGTGGCATATATGATAGCCAGAGAGAACGAGATAAAAATGGTCAGAATTATTTTAGCCTGTAAGCTAAACGGTTTTGACGAAACTATTATCAGAGAAAGACTGAGGGAAATGTATGCTTAAATCGGCAGTTCTGGGAGATTATGACAGCATCTACGGATTTGCGGCGCTTGGGCTGGATATATTTCCCGTAAAAGAAGAAACGGAAGCTGCCGCAGCGCTCAAAAGGCTTTCCGACGGCAAATACGCCGTCGTGTATGTGACAGAGTATGTGGCGGAGCTTCTCAAGACGCAGATAGCGCAGCATAATGAAAATATCATTCCGGCTATCATACCCATTCCCGGAGTATCGGGCAACACGGGTATAGGAATGAGCAACGTGAAAAAATATGTGGAACAGGCAGTCGGTTCCGATATTATATTTAACGGCGAAAACGAATAAAGCAGGTGTAATATGAGCAAAGGAATAATAAAGAAAGTTGCCGGGCCTCTCGTCATCGCTGAGGGCATGAGAGACGCCAATATGTTCGACGTCGTCAGAGTCAGCTCACAGCGACTTATCGGCGAGATCATCGAGATACACGAAGACAGAGCTTCTATTCAGGTCTACGAAGAGACATCGGGTCTCGGACCGGGCGAACCCGTCGAATCGATGGGCGTGCCCCTCAGTGTGGAACTCGGACCGGGGCTTATTAC
>CAYTMY010000165.1:0-3540 GCA_964439075.1 uncultured Lachnospiraceae bacterium
AACACATGGTCGCTGCTATCGCTGCTCTGCACGCTCATCACTGCTGTACTTGGTGTGAAGTTTCTCATACGGGAAAAGAAAAATGATGAAGAAATAATCAGATACCGCACCGATATATCCAAGCTTATAGGCATGCTCGCCGCCATAGCGGCAGTAGCGTTGGCTTTCATCTTCATAAGTTTCAGCAGCAAAATGGCTTTTGTCAACGGCAGCACGGTATGGTTTGCCTTTACAACTCTCATTCAGCTCATCAACGGCTTTCTCGGTGAGAAAAAGAGTATACAGCCGAAGCCCAAAGTCCTTCATGATTAAAATGATGGGAGCGAACACTTCCGCCAACTCCCTTTACACACGAACAGCCAAAAACGCATTTAAATGCGCAGCAAAGCAAAAAACATAAAAGCAGGCGTAAAAGCTTTTAGCAAAAACATGGAGAAAATGATGCTCGATTATCTGATAATCACTCAAGACGACAGTTATTTGGTAGCGCTGGTAAATCTGCTGCAAAAGTATGGGCAGAGCAGTTTTCTTATTGAAGGCGACGTTAGCGGAGCAACAAAAAATTGGCTGAAACGATGCCCCGACTGCGTTATCTTTGACTGCTGCCTGGTGGAAGATTTTACCTCTTTTTGCGAAAACTTTTCACACCACACATATTTTGTACCGCACGCCTTGCGACGTGATTGTAAGGAGGCCATAAATCAACAGCCGCCGAACAATTTACTACCTGTACGATCCGCTTGACGACAAACAAATATCGGCCATGCTGCACTCGCTCAACAAGCGCCTTGGTCGTTATGACGAAGTACGGTCCATGCTAAATGGACTCTCGTAAAATTTATATACGCATACCGCACCGCCATACAACGCCGCAAACGACGTATGTTGTGAAAATCATTTTTCCCGATGCGACAATCAATAAAATATTAAAGGAGAAAGAAATGGATATCAAAAAAATCGTAATGGAATTGGTAGGAAAAATATCAAAGGATGACGACCTTCTGGACAAATTCAAAGCGAACGCCAAAGCTACAGTCAAAAAGCTTATAAATGTAGACATACCGGACGATGCGTTGGATACGGTAATTACTGCGGTCAAGGCCAAGGTGTTAAAGGACAATATCTCCGATATGACCGATAAGCTCGGCGACCTATTCGGAAAAGACAAATAAAGGATATATAAAAAATGAACTCCGAAAAATATATCGCGGAGTCTTCCAAAATATTTGTGCCGCTGCTTTTTGCGGGAGCGGCGGCGGTAGTGAGAGTCTAAACCATGATAAAAAAATTTTTACTCGTAAGCACGGGTTTTATACTTTTGGGGCTCGGCGCATTGGGTCTTTTTCTGCCCGTGTGGCCGACAACGCCCTTTGTGCTGTTGGCAGCGGGCTGCTTCTCCTGCACGCCGGGGCTGAGAGCAAAAATAATGCGCATTCCGTTTTTCCGAGAGCATTTGGAAAATTATAAAAACAGAACGGGATTGTCGCGCAAGACTTTGTCTTTCAGTCTCGCTTATTTGTGGGGAATGCTGTTGCTGTCCATGCTTCTGACCCGTCGGCTTTGGCTGTGTATTTTGCTTTCGGCTATAGGTGCTGCCGTAACTATACATCTGGTATGGATGGCTCGCGCCAAAACCGCGTTATCCCGAAGTGAAACCTCGAAAAAAAACGGCGCGAGTTAGAAATGCGCTCAAAAACAATAGGAAAGGAACTGAAATGAAACGTATACTGACACTTATCGGCATTGCAGTGTTCCTCTGCTCCTTCAGCGCGTGCACAGCGAAAAAAGCAAATATTACAGAAGAAGAAGCGAAAAAAATCGCTCTTGAACACGCGGGACTTGCCGAAACCGATGTGAATTTCGTGCGAATTCAAAAGGACAGCGATAACGGACGCACCGAGTATGAGGTGGAATTTTATGCGGCGAATACGGAATACGACTATGAAATAGACGCCTCGAACGGAAAAATTCTAAGCTACGACAACGACGCCGAATATTACACTCCTCAGCCTTCAAACTCAAACGACTCGACCGTACAAAACGGCAGCTATATAACGGAAGATGAAGCGTTGGCTGCCGCACTGCAACATGCCGGAGTAGCACGAAACGATGCTTCCCTTGTTAGCGTACATTTAGATAATGATAACAGACGCACCGTATACGATGTGGAATTCCATGTCGGATTTACCGAGTATAATTATGAAATAGATGCGACCACAAAAGAGATAGTAGAGTATGAACGAGAGGGCCGTTAAAAGTTTTACTGCCGAATAGGAGATCATTCCTTAGAAGAAAAGCACTTTAAGACAATCCGAAAAACAGCAATACAGCGGGGTAGTTAATATGGATAAATACAAAAATCGTAAAAAACTCATGTATATCAGTTTGGCTTTAGGCGTCGTGTTGCTTTGCGCATGCTTCATACTGGCAGGTTCCACCGCTTCCGGAAGCTTGGGCGGCAATATAAGTGCTTGGTGTCTGCTGTTGAGCGCAGCTGCATTTGTTGTATTTGTGATATGTTTTTTACTTAATTTAACAAATAAAGCCTTGCAAAGCCGTGTTTCAGTGAAATACGGGGCATCGCTTCCTGCGCGTGTAAATGTATCATCGAAAAGTTTGCAGTCGCTTATGAAGCTTTTCGGTTACACGAAAGAAATTTCTTCGATAGATCTCCATATGATAAGGGATATTGCCTTCAACGGAGATTCTCAGCCTGCTTTGGTAATGAGCACAGACCCTTTAATGGTAGCTGCTTATTCTGAGGATATGGACTGTGTGGCTATGCTTGAATTCCCACAAAAGCTTATAGAATTATACGGATTGCAGGTAGGCTCTAAGCTTATCAGCGCTAATTTTTATACGCGCGGAAGGGTGTATGTTAAAGATTTGATACAGCCTAAAGGCAAACATGGTTTTTCGAATATGCAACCGTTGATAATAGATTTTATTTCCGATGATACTGCTGCGGTGTCAGCACTTAAAAATCAGATAGATGAAGAACTGTGGCAACACGTTTATGAACTCGGCAAAATATACCTGAATGAAAGACCCGGTGTATGTCGCAGCGGCAGCCCATTACTCAGTTTCAAGCAGAAAAAGGGCTGATATTATAATAGGTAACAATATTCATATATAAATTTTCATTGAAAGGAGAATAGTTATGAATGATTACAAAAAATTGACCAACGAGGTCGGAGCTCCTATAGCCGATAACGAAAACAGTATCACGGCGGGTCCGCGCGGACCTGTCGTCATGCAGGACGTATGGCTCATGGAAAAAATGGCGCACTTCAATCGTGAAGTGATACCCGAAAGAAGAATGCACGCCAAAGGATGGGGAGCTTACGGTACCTTCACCGTCACGCACGATATATCGAAGTACACCAAAGCCAAAGTATTGCAGCCGGGCGCCGTCACAGATACTTTTACCCGTTTTTCCACCGTGGCGGGTGAGCGCGGCGCCGCCGATTGCGAGCGAGACATCAGAGGCGTGGCTACCAAGTTTTATACCAAAGAGGGAAACTGGGACTTGGTCGGCAA
>CAYTMY010000166.1:0-3515 GCA_964439075.1 uncultured Lachnospiraceae bacterium
TCCCACATAGCTGAGGTGAGGCACTTTTGTTCCCTCTCCTATGTCGGCATTTTTTGTCTCCGCAAAGCTGCCTACCTTTGTTTTTGAAGCCAAAACCGTATCGCGCCTGATGTGGGAATAAGGACCGATGCTTGTTTCACTCCCTATGCGGCACTGCTCAAGCACCGAGTTATCGACGGTGTTGTCGTCTCCAATTACGCAGTCGGTGAGCCTTGAGGATATGACGGTATTGTTTTCGCCTATGCAGCTTTTGCCGTTTATTATCGTGTTCGGATATATCACGCTCCCTGCGCCTATGCGCACGTTTCTGTCGATGTAGGTCGTATCGGGGTCTATCATGCGCACTCCGCCGAGCATGAGAGCGCGGTTTATGCTTTTGCGCATGGCTTTTTCACAGAGCGAAAGGTCGTAGCGGTCGTTTGCGCCGAGCACGATGTCGGCGTTTGCGATACACAGGGCGCCCGTCTTAAAACCTTTTGCTTTAAATATCTCTACGGCGTCCGTGAGGTAATATTCGCCTTGAGCGTTGTCGTTTTTTATTTCATCGAGTACTTTCGCAAGCTTGCCCGAGTTGAATATCATCGTACCCGAATTTATCTCTTTTATGGCAAGCTGTTCTTCGTTTGCGTCGCGGCTTTCCACTATGCGTTCAAAATTTTTTCCGTCTCTGAGTATCCTGCCGTAATTGGCGGGGTCCTCGAGAGTTGCGGTAAGCACACACATATCGAGAGAATGTTTTTCGTAATAAGACGCAAGCTGAAGTATGCTGTCGCTGTCCACCAAAGGAGCGTCGCCGCATAAGACTATCACGGGCGGATCCTCGTGCGCAAAAAAGTCGCGTGCGGATTTCAGCGCGTCGGCAGTACCGAGCTGTTCGGCTTGTCTGTAATAGGAAATACCCTCTCCGAGGGCTTCGCGCACCATATCCCCTTTGTAGCCCGTCACCACGGCTATATCGTCTATACCCGCTTCGCGCGCATTTTGAACGACATGAGCTATGAGGCTCTGCCCGTTAATTTCAAAAAGCACTTTGGGCAAGTCCGAATGCATTCTTTTGCCCTTGCCACCGGCAAGAATAACAGCTTTCATCGTCTTTGTGTTTCCTTTCCGTTTTCCCGCCTGTTTCAAGCGGTTGAACACACATATTAATTATACACAAAGAACGGCTCGGTTTACATAAGCTTTTGTAATTTACTACCGGAAAATCGCATATTTTTCACATTTGTTCACTCATGGGAGCACGCAAAGAGCGTCAAAATTGAACGCAGTATAAAAGTTGCCTTAGGTTTTGAAAATAATGTATCGGCACATCAATGGTCGATTGCGTTTTTTGAGAGGTTTTTCAGTATGGTCATTTCTTTTGCTCTTATAGCCCCCAAAGCCATTACGGCAAGCGCAGAGAGCGAAGGGCTTTGGTGCAAACATTCTTTGTAAATAAAGCTGTATTTCCGCTTTTGTTTTAGCTATTGACTTTTTACCTCCTTATGTGTTATTATTCTTTCCGGAAGGGCTAAACCTCCTTTCAATGAATTAGGTTACAACAACCGCTTTATTGCTTGTCGGCTTTAGCGGTTGTTTGCTTTATAATGATTGTAACGGTATATCTTCCGATATGTAGCGTTATTCTCATAAGCTCCGCCCCCTTTCATTCGGGAGTGTTAACCGCCTTTTGTAACCCTTACGTACGTCAGTGCATTTTAAGGGCATCGCCCAAAGGCATATATTTGGCGAGGTCTTAAGATAAGTGCTATCAGAGTTGCAGGCGCAGTCGGCGGAGCTGCGGCGGTTTCCGGAGGTGTATTCATACCTATCGTGGCTTTCCGTCGCAGACGCAGAGAAGATGAGCAGGAAGTAATTTAACGATTTCTTTTCTTTTTTCGGGAAGTAGCAGCAAAAAAGAGGATAAAAAATCCTCTTTTTTGTCTTTGCAAGCACTGAATTTGTATCCACACTTTTAACAAAGTGTGGATACAATTCCCGCACAAGAAGGTTTTGCACCTTCTTATGCTGCTTGTCAGGGGCAAAGCCCCTCAGACCCCGTGTGAGTTTAGAGTTTGTTACATTAACAGACTTTAAATTTTTAATACAATATGTTAAAATACACTTATCCGAAAAAGAACAAAACGGAGGATGAAAATATGTTTAAGACAGTAATAGAATTCAAACACGATACCGCACCGGATATGCTTGAGCGGTTAAAGCAGGTATGCGCGGAAGCTTTTGATAACAGAGCAGGCAAAGTTATAGGACAAGAAAAAAATGAATATACGCTTGTATTTGAAAGTAATAATTTCGGTTGTGTTAGTTTAGCAAACATTGATTTGGACAGAACAAATAGCTTCACAAAATACATAGCGTCATGGAGATGGGAAGATAGTATTACGCCAAGCGAGAATTGCGATATACTTGAATCACTTTCTAAACCTACCTATGATACAAGAGGTAATATATGCCAAAAGAAATATCACGAAAACAAATTGCTTTCGATTTTGACACCGCCGCCCTGCAAACTTATTACCCTTCAAACAACTGGCGAAACGGATATCTTGAAATAAAACTACACATGAAAAATAATGGCTTTGACTGGCAGCAAGGGTCTGTATATGTTTCAGAAAATGCAATGACAGTATATGAAGCAATAAACCATACTCAAAACCTTTTAATTGCAGCTCCATGGTTAAACAAATGCATGAGAGATTGTACAGTAACAAACATTGGAAAACAATTCAGTCTTAACAATTTATTTGACAAAGACGCCGATGTACCGAGCCGAGCCGAACTGATTGAAAAAGAAGATGAGATTGATAGATAATAAGATTCTCACAACGAAGGAAGCAAAGAGCTTCCTTTTTTTTATTGAAGAAACAAAGGAGGTTATATGAGGAAAAAATGATGTCGTAGTCGTTTTCATAAGACTACGCTATCATTTTTTAAACTTTAAAAAATATCTTTTAATGTGATATAATATACATGTATATTAAAATTGTTAGGAGGTAGCTATGTACGGTGAAGAGATCCCCTACAAAAAAACAGAAGAGCCAAAAGACCCGAAGACGCGCGCCGAATACTGGGATATGGCAATCGGACTTAATAAGGTTGATAATCTTACGCCTTCCGATTACCTTTTGGAACTTTCCGAAAAGAATATCAGAGGCGAGCTTAATATAAACGAAGTTGAAAACTTTTTAACACAGTATTACAAACTCAAAGAGGAACGCTCCGAATTTTCGCAAAACGAGAATGAGTGTGATTTGGTTTCAACAAGGATAGTAGATTATGTAAGCCGCGGCGGCTTCAGCTTCACGCCTCTAATGCTTAAAGATATCCATGGATATTTATTTAATGGGATATACGACTTTGCGGGAACATATCGCGAATACAATATCACGAAAGACGAACCTATACTTAACGGGCGAAGCGTTGAATACGGCATTTATACGAAAATAGAGGAAATGCTGAATTATGATTTTAATGAAGCAAAGGATGATGTGAAAAAATATCCTCAGATGACGCGC
>CAYTMY010000167.1:0-3506 GCA_964439075.1 uncultured Lachnospiraceae bacterium
TCTTATTGCCGCTGAATTGCTTCATGAGCTTTTTAGTCTGCTCAAAACCGTTTATGAGTCTGTTTACGTCGGTCACGGTGGTGCCGCTACCCGCTGCTATCCTTTTTCTGCGTGAGGCGTTCAGTATTTTGGGTTCGCGCCTCTCCTTGGGTGTCATGGACTGTATTATAGCCTTGGTTTGCAATATTTTGCGCTCATCCACATTGACGCCCGAAAGCTTTCCCGCGTTCGGCATACTTTTGAGCATCTCCTGCATACCGCCCATTTTGTTCATATTTTCTATCTGCTCCAGGTAATCCTCGAGAGTAAGCGAATTTTTGTTTATCTTCTTTGCAAGATTTGCGTCCTTCTCGTTGTCTGAGAGCTTCTGCGCTTTTTCGATGAGCGTGAGCATATCTCCCATGCCGAGTATTCTCGAAGCCACTCTGTCGGGATGAAACATTTCGAAATCTGTAATTTTTTCGCCCGTACCCGCAAATTTTATCGGTTTGCCCGTAATATACGATACCGAAAGCGCCGCGCCGCCTCTGGCGTCAGAATCGGCTTTTGTAAGTATAAAGCCGGTAATATCGAGTTTTTCATTGAAGGCGCTTGAGGCGTCCACCGCCTGCTGACCCATCATGCAGTCCACCGCAAAGAGCACTTCATCGGGCTTGAGCGCTGCCGCTATGGAACCTATTTCGTCCATGAGCTCTTCGTCCACATGCTGACGTCCCGCCGTATCGACTATGAGCACTTCGTAGCCGTTTTTTGCGGCGTAGTCGCGCGCTTCCTTTGCCACGGCAAGAGGCGCTTTGCCGGCCTTGTATACGTACACTCCCACCTGCTCCGCCAAAGATGAAAGCTGTTCTATTGCCGCAGCGCGCTTTATATCGCAGGCTGCAAGCATGACTTTTTTGTTTTTTTCCTTTAAGTAATTTGCGAGCTTTGCCGCGGAGGTGGTTTTGCCGCTGCCCTGTACGCCCGCAAGCAGTACCACGGCGGGCATTTTGCCCGATACGGAAAGTTCCTTTGCGGTGCTACCCAGCAAAGAGCGCATTTCTTCGTTGACGATTTTTATTACCTGCTGCGCGGGGGTAAGGCTTTTTAATACTTCCTCGCCCATTGCCTTTTCACGCACGCCCGAAAGAAAGCTCTTGACTACCTTGTAGTTCACGTCGGCTTCAAGCAGCGCCATGCGTATTTCCTTCAGCGCTTCATCGACGTCTTTTTCGGAAAGTCTGCCCTTGCCGCTGAGCTTTTTAAATGTTTGTTGAATTTTACCGCCAAGTTGGTCGAACATTATCTTTACTCTTATCCTATATATTGTTTTCGAGCTTATCGAGCAGCATTGAAGCCGCCTTGTTTTGCGCGGTAAGAGCGCGCAGCTCGTCTATCGTCTTTCGGTTTTCGGAATATTTTTCGTACAGACCGAGCTTTTCGTCGTAATCGTACAGAAGCTTTTCCGTGCGCTTTATGAGGTCGAACGCCGCCTGGCGCGATACATTTTCGTTCTGCGATATCTCCGTAAGGGTGTAGTCCTCGTCGAGATACATCTCCAGCACGTTTTTTTGCTTCTCGGTAAGCAACGCCTTGTATATATCGAACAGACACGTGGTTTTATATCTTTCGTCCATATAGGTGAGAGTTTAACACAGAAAAAGCCGCTTGTCAAGTAAATTTACTTTATATATTAATTTGCCGAAACAGGTGAGAAAGCATTTCACGGTGTGCCCTGTCCTCATGGATAAATAACGAGCACGAAGGAAACCAACTTTTAAAACAAACCCTTTACACTCACAAAAAAACGACCGAAGGGAATGCTTCGGTCGTTTTTGCTCTTATTTTCTCAAAAGCCTGCTTAAAAACTGTTTTGTTCTCTCACTCTTTGGGTTCACGAAAATATCTTCGGGAGGACCCGCCTCTTCGATGCGTCCGCCGTCCATAAATACGACTCTGTCGGAAACATCTTTTGCAAAGCTCATTTCGTGCGTCACTATCAGCATCGTAAGCCCTGTGTTTGAAAGGTCGTCCATTGTTCTGAGCACTTCGTCCACCATTTCGGGATCGAGCGCGCT
This sequence comes from uncultured Lachnospiraceae bacterium, assembly GCA_964439075.1. Lineage (GTDB taxonomy): Bacteria > Bacillota > Clostridia > Eubacteriales > Anaerofustaceae > CAYTMY01. The sequence goes on from CAYTMY010000167.1 coordinate 2,058, forward strand.
TGTCGGTTCGTCGAAAAGCAGCGCTTCACAGTCCATGGAAAGCGCCCTCGCTATGGCGACGCGCTGCTTCTGCCCGCCCGATATCTGTCTGGGCTTGGCGTTTGCGTAAGCGTCCATACCCACTTTTGAAAGATACTCCATAGCCTTTTGCTCCGCCTCGCTCTTACTTCTTTTCAAGACCTTTTGCTGCGCTATCGTGCAGTTGCCGAGCACCGTCATATTGTTGAACAGGTTGAACTGCTGAAACACCATGCCCACCTTTGCACGGTACTGCGAAAGTGCTGTTTTTTTGGTAAGTATATCGATGCCGTGATAGAGTATCCTTCCACCGTCGGGTGTTTCAAGCAGATTAATGCAGCGCAGAAGCGTGCTTTTTCCGCTGCCCGAAGCGCCGATTATGCTTATGGTTTCGCCCTTTGCCACGTCAAAGTTGATGTCCTTGAGAACCTTGTTTTCTCCGAAGCTCTTTTCGAGGTGCTGTATGTTAAATATATGCTCCATCAGTTTCCCTCCTGATGAATTTTCAACAGGTTGTGACTGTCATTTTGCGAACCGAGTATCGCATAGGTATCGCTGCCGTCCATCTTCTTTTCGATAAGACGAAGTATTCTTGTTACGGTAAAGGTGAGAACAAAGTATATGGCGGCTATTATTATATACACCTCAAAGTACTTCACGTAAGTTCCCGCGGCGGACTTCGCCATAAAGAACAGCTCGGTTACCGCTATTACGTTTAAAACCGAAGAGTCTTTTATATTTACCACGAATTCATTGCCTATAGATGGCATGATATTGCGTATTGCCTGAGGAAGCACTATATAAGCCATGCTTTGGGCGTGCGTCATTCCTATGGAGTGAGCGCCCTCCGTCTGTCCGGGATCCACGGAAATTATTCCTCCGCGGATTATTTCCGCCATATATGCTCCCGTGTTGATCGATACTATCATGATTGCCGCAGTTAACATCGGCATATCAATGCCCAAATACTGAAGTGCTCCGTAGTAAATGACGCATGCCTGCACTATCATCGGAGTACCTCTGAATATTTCCACATAAGCGCCTAAAATGAAATTTATCACTTTAGACACTATCTTTTTGAACGTGTTGTCTTTTTCACCGACTTTAATGCTTCGAACGGTCGCAACAATAAGACCAATGACAAAGCCTATTATCGTTCCGCTGAGAGCTATGAGCATGGTGTAGCCCGTGCCTCTGAGGAAAAGCGGCCAATACTCTTCAAATATAAAGGCGACCCATTGCCAGAATGTTAACTGCATTTTTATATCCTTTTTTGCTTTATTATTAGTTGCTTACGGGCTGATTTTCTATGGCATTGCGCATGAGTTCTTCTCTTTCATCGCGTGAAATGCCCTTTAATATCTCATCTATTTTAGAGGTAAGCTCGCTTCCTTTTTTGAGTCCCACCGATACGGCGGTGTCCTCTTCGGA
>CAYTMY010000168.1:0-3492 GCA_964439075.1 uncultured Lachnospiraceae bacterium
GATACTGATGGAACAAACGTTATAACAGAAAGATTCAGATTGGCAACAATGCTAAAGAATTATACAAATGCTATTGCTATTGATACTGAAGATAATTATCAACAAAAGCAAGTATCTTTCTCTGGGATTGTTCGATAAAAAGATAGCCGCTGTCGAAATAATAGAGTATGAAAAGGAACCGTTTCGTTCGGGAGTAAAAAACGGAGCCATTATAACGGATATCGGCACGCTGGACCTTTTAATGCGCGAACTGAACAGCCAAAAGATATGCCCCGTACCCGAAAACCCCGCAAACACCGTTCTTTTTATCACCTTTGAGGACAATACGAAAATAAACGCTTATTATGCCGACGGCAAGATAGGGCTGAATTACGGGAGTGTGTGGCTGAACATATTCGGCGCGGAAATATTCGGACAATAAAATCAAATTTCCTCAGTCAAGTGGTTTTTAATTGAAAAGTTTTATGATATTATCAAACAGGTCGATATAAATAAAGGAGAATACAATGGGTTTCGAACTTATCAGCAACGAAAAAAATATAGCAAAGGTCAAGCTCACGATTTCCGCAGAGGATTTCGATGCAGCTGTAAATAAAGTTTATCAAAAGAGCAAGGGCAGATTTAACATCCCCGGCTTCCGTAAGGGCAAGGTTCCCCGCGCAATCATTGAAAGCAGATACGGAAAAGAGATATTTTATGAGGACGCTCTTGAAGAAGCTTTCCCGGCAGAGTATACAAAATGTTTGGAGGATGGCAATTTTAAAGCAAGCGCCGCTCCCAAGCTTATCGAAATAGACAAAATAGACGAAAACGGAGCAGTCGTTACCATCGATATATCTTTAAAGCCCGAATTTGAGGTGGCACAGTACAAGGGCATTAAGATCGAGCCTATAAAATACACTGCCAAGAAGGCAGACCTTGACGCCGAAATAGCTTCTCTCAGAGAGCAAAATTCCAGACTTGTGAGCCTTGATAACGAAAAGAGCAAGAAGGACGATACCCTCAATATCAACTTTGAAGGATTCATCGACGATAAAGCGTTTGAAGGCGGCAAAGGAGAAAATTATCCCCTTATACTCGGTTCAAATACTTTTATACCCGGCTTTGAGGAACAGCTTCTCGGCAAAAAGGCAGGCGATAAGGTCGATGTAAATGTTAAATTCCCCAAGGAATATCACGTTAAAGAGCTTGCCGACAAGAATGCCGTATTCAAGGTTGAGGTGCTCAGTATGCAGCGCAAGGAGCTGCCCGAAGTAAATGACGATTTCGCGGTAGACCTCGGATATGAAAATGTCGACGACATGAATAAAGCTCTGAAGGAAAAAATAAAAGAACAAAAGCTAAACGAGCTTAAACAGAAGGCGCAGACGACGCTGATGAACGAGCTTGTCGAAAAAACGCAGATCGATATTCCTCCCATGATGTTAACGGAGCGGGCGGAAGATATCAAACGCGAGAACGACAACATGCTCAAACAGAACGGTCTTGACCCCGAACAGTATTACAAGTATCTTGTTCAGACGAGCGAAGATAAGGATCCCGAATTCTTTAAAAAGATATTCAATGAGCAGGCAGACAGAGAGATAAGAACCGAGCTTATAACGGAGAAGATAATCGAAGCGGAAAATTTCGAAGTCGACGAGAAGAAATTCGATGAAGAATGCGAGAAATACGCAAAGGCTTACGGAAAGAAAGCTGATGAGTTCAAGGAATCTCTCAACGATTACATGAAGGACTACATACAGTATGCGATAAAACAGGAAATGATGTATGACTTCCTTATCGACAACGCAAAAACAGACAGTGCAAAAAAAGACACGGCAAAATCCGAAAAATAAGAAACCCTTTACTTTCCCGTCATAACAGCATGGCGGGAAAGATTTTAAAAAAGAGAAAAGGAGTCAAATATGGGACTTGTACCGATAGTTGTGGAACAGACCTCAAAAGGCGAACGTTCTTATGACATATACTCGAGACTATTAAAAGACAGAATAATAATGCTTACGGGCGAGATCACCGATGATACCGCAAATATCGTGGTGGCGCAGATGATATTTTTGGAGGCGGACGATGCAAAGAAGGATATAAGCCTGTATATAAACAGCCCGGGCGGTTCAATCTCGGCGGGTATGGCTATATACGACACAATGAACTTCATAAAATGCGACGTATCGACCATGTGTATGGGAATGGCAGCTTCCATGGGCGCGTTCCTTCTTGCTAGCGGTGAAAAGGGCAAGCGCCTTGCTTTGCCGAACAGCGAGGTAATGATACATCAACCTCTGGGAGGAGCACAGGGCAAAAGTACGGACGTTGAGATATACGCAAAACGTCTTTTGAAAACGAGAGAAAAACTAAATGAAATATTGAGCGAAAAGACAGGAAAACCGCTTGATGTAATAGCCAAAGATACCGAATCCGATAATTTTATGTCGGCTAAGGAAGCTTTGGAATACGGACTGATAGACAAAATACTCACAAAGAGGTAAATATATGAGTGATGAACGTATGCAGACACGTTGTTCGTTTTGCGGCAGAGACCATACGCAGGCGGAACAATTTATAGTATCACAGGAGGCTGCTATATGCTCCGATTGTTTGAGGATGCTCTACGAGGAATATTATCTGGAGCCTAAAAAAGCACAGATGAAAACCAAATTTGAAACCCTCAAGGATATGAAAAAGCCTTCGGAAATAAAGAGAATATTGGATGACTACGTTATCATGCAGGACGACGCCAAAGTGTCGCTTGCCGTAGCCGTGTATAACCATTACAAGCGTATCAACGCACACAACGCCAAGAATGAAACCGAAATACAAAAGAGTAATATACTTCTTTTGGGTTCCACGGGAAGCGGCAAAACGCTTCTTGCGGAAACTTTGGCAAGAGCGCTTAACGTGCCTTTTGCTATAACGGACGCTACTTCTCTTACTGAGGCGGGGTATGTGGGAGAGGATGTTGAAAATATTCTTCTCAGACTCATACAGGCAGCCGATAACGATGTTGATATTGCGCAGTACGGTATCGTTTACATCGATGAAGTCGATAAGATAGCCCGCAAGAGCGAAAACCAGTCTATCACGCGAGATGTAAGCGGGGAAGGCGTACAACAGGCATTGCTCAAAATTCTTGAGGGAACGATAGCCAACGTACCTCCCAAGGGAGGAAGAAAGCATCCTCAGCAGGAATATATCCCCATTGACACAAAAAATATATTATTTATATGCGGCGGCGCTTTCGACGGGCTGGAAAACATTGTATCCTCCCGTGTACGAAATAAGACTATGGGTTTCGAAGCGGATATAACGGTAAACGATAAACAACAGACGGACGCTCTGTTGAAACAGGTGATGCCGCAGGATCTTATAAAGTACGGTCTTATTCCCGAACTGGTCGGCAGACTTCCCGTTATAACGGCGCTTGAAACGCTCGATGAGGACGCTCTTACGCGAATTATGATGGAGCCCAAGAACTCGCTCATCAAGCAATAT
>CAYTMY010000169.1:0-3476 GCA_964439075.1 uncultured Lachnospiraceae bacterium
TAACCGACAACATGAGCTTGATACGAGGCAGAATAAAAAGTCCCAAACTCAAAAACATTCCTTTGACCTTGGGAGATATAACCAACACCCCTGTACAAATTTGCTATATACAGGGAGTGGCTGACGATAAGATAATAAAGAGCGCTACCGATGAAATATCGCAGGTAAAACTCAAAAGCGTGCTTGAAAGCGGCTATGTACAAAATGCGATAGAAAATAAAAGGAACTCTTTTTTCCCTCAAACGGAAGCTACCGAACGTCCCGATGAAGCCTGTGCAGCGCTTTTGCAGGGCAGGATAATAGCTGTTTTCGACAACACTCCGTTTGTGCTGATAGTACCCGGACTTTTCCGAAGTATGCTTTCCTCTACCGAAGACTTCTACGAAAGCAGATACAAACAAAAGATATTCATGGTCCTCCGAATAACCGCCATGGTGCTTACGGCGATACTGCCCGCATTTTATATAGCGATAACGGACTATACCCCCGAATTCGTAAGCGATAAAATAATAGTTTTTATAAATTCATCACGGCAGCAAGTTCCTTTTCCGGCATTTTTCGAAATTCTATTTGTGGAATTTATCTTTGAAATAATCATAGAGGCAGGCTTGCGTCTTCCGACACAGCTTGGCTTTACCGTGGGTATAGTGGGCACAATAGTGCTGGGGCAAGCCCTCGTAGATGCAAATTTGGTAAATCTTACGGTCGTCATTCTGGTTGCTCTTACGGCTATTCTCGTATTCGTAATACCGAACTATTCTCTTGCGCTGTCTATCAGAATACTAAAATTTGTATTTATGTACGCCGCTTGGGTAGCAGGAGCATTCGGCATAATAATAACACTTATTATATGTTTAAGCTCGATTTGTGATATGAAATATTGCGGCATGGAATATATGTATCCGTTTGTGGATTCGGAAATACCGCTTAAAGACGTACAAAAGGAAAGCTCCCGTTTATGAACGATACGATAACTTACAAACAGTTTAAATGTATATTCACGCTTGCATTTCTCGCGCTTAATTTTCTGACCTACGCCTCTCGCCTGACAAACGCCTGCCTGACAGACGGGATATTGCCGATATTGATAACGAGCGTCATAGCTTACGCGGGAGCGTGCGCCATAATAAAGGTAATGCTTTCGCACAAAGGGATGGATTTCAGACAAATACTTACGCTGTTGTGGGGTAAAGTCTTCGGCAACATAGTATTTGGAATATTTGTGCTGAACCTCTTCCATTTCTCATGGTACGCCATAAGGCTTTTGAGCGAACAGATAGGCGTATGTATGCTTCGCAACGTATCGGTCGTAATGATAGAACTGATACTTATTCTGACGGTTTTGTTTATCGGCATAAAAAGGCTGCGCACTTTGGGAAATCTGTCTCAGATACTCATTTGGTATGCGGGAATAAATCTGCTGCTCCTTCTGTTGCTCACATCCAAAGCGGCGGAGATAAAAAATATGCTTCCGCTTTTCACATCGGGCTTACCCGAATATACACGCGGCGTGTTGGTAACAAGCTCATACTTATTTTCGGCTGTTCTTGCATTGCCGTTTTTTATACCTAAGGTCGAAGGTATCTACGGAAAAAATAAAGTTATCTATAAGGATATGTTAATTATATTCGCCGCTGTATTTGCCGTATACTGCGCCTTTTACGTTATGTGCATAAGCGTTTTGGGAACCGAATTTACGATAGATTATGTATTCCCCGCGCTGCGCATCGTACAAAGCGACAACTCGCACAACGCTTTTTTCGAGCGCTTTGAGATAATGCTCTTGTCAAGCGTTATCGTTATGCATATTATGTATTTTTCGGTCACGCTGCGCAGCGTGAAGACCGCCGCCGAATCCGTTTTCAATGAGAAGAACGCTAAAATCGCATTCTTTTTGTCTCCCGTCATCGTATTTGCGGTCGTGCTCTTTTTTAAGAATCAAGCTATCGGTAAAATCATATTTCAATCTGTAGACGCCTCAAACATAACGGCTCCTCACGCGCTTCTGCCGTTTATCGTATATATCGGCTATCTGTTAAAAAAAAGGAAGATGAAAAATGAGTAAGAAAATATTGATCGCGATGACCGTCATAAGCTTTCTGTTCAGCATTGCGGGAAGTTCTCAAAGCGGTACGCTTAACGATTTGAACCTTGTCAATGTAGTGATATTGAGCCAAAAAGAAGACGGTACGCTGAAAATGGATATGATAGTCAACGAAAAAAAAGACGGCACGGAGGGTACCTCCTTTAAATATGCAGTCTTAACTACCGAGGGCAAAAGCATAGCTCAGTGCGTGAGCCTTGCCGAGATACAAACAGGCAAAGACGTTTTTTTCGGTCATTTAAAGAGCGTTATCTTCGAGCTGTCATTTTTAAAACAGGAAGGCAATATAACAGCCTTTACGGAATACGCAAAACGCAACAGCTGTATCAATCATTACGTCACTCTCTTTGCCTTGGACGACAAGGATGAAAAACTGACGAAATCGATAAAGGAAGAAGATGATAAAACAACTAACTTTTTTAACAGCGTCGTTAAAAAATACCCTTTGGAGGGAATATACACCGTAAAATTCAACCAAATGGTAAATTCGCTCGGTACCTTTTGTATGCCTCTGTTGTCCGTGGAAGAATCTATCGGCTTCAACGGGGTTTGCATAATGAAGGATGACACATATAAAGACAGACTCGACAGACAAGATACCAAATTTTTCAAGATACTTACGGGCGAAGCAAACAACGTTTATATCAAAGCGCCCGAAGGCGACATACACATACACCGCTGCATATCAAAACTGAAATACCGTGGAGAAGATGCGTTCTCCTTCAACATAAAGCTTTCATGTGAGATAGAAGCATATAAAAATCCGATAGACCTCACCGACAACGGAGAGAAAAAAACAGAAGAAGAACTTTCAAAATTTTTCACCGCGCAAATGGAACAATTTATAAAAAAGATAAAATACAAATACGAAGCCGATATTGCCGATATCGGCGGCTGCCTCAAAAGATACGACAACGACCGTTACCGACAAATGACGCAAAGCGGTGCGGATATTTTAAAAATGAGCGACGTAGACGTAAAAGTGGATGTGAACATTATAAGAAATGAGGTGTTTAAATGATACCGCGAGGTAATTTTATGCGGTTGGTACTTGTCAAAAAGAGCCCGATACCTTAAAATAAATGAAGAAGCGGCATTTTTTTTCAAACGGAGGCTTATTTATGCGGGATCATGTTTTAAGTATAGACTGCGGAACTCAAAGTATCAGAGCACTTATATTTGATGAAAAAGGGAATCTGCTTGCAAAGGCAAAGAAGACGTTTGATTTTTATATTTCACTCAAACCCGATTGGTTCGAAGCTCCCTGCGAAAAATTCTATGAAAGTCTCGTCGACGTTTGCCGAAGCGTAAGAGAAAGCGACCCCGACCTTTACAAGAGCGTAAAGGCGATATCCGTAACGACACAGCGCGA